>JBJEAY010000637.1:0-6715 GCA_051869575.1 Prevotella sp.
TAGATAAGCCGGTGATGTATAAACTGGGGACAAGAGTGAAGAAGGGAGGAAAGGTAGTTGATGAGGTTGAGACATGGTTTGGATTCCGCGACATCCGCTTTGATGCCAACACGGGATTCTGGCTCAACGGAAAGAATATGAAACTTAAGGGTATGTGCCTGCATCAGGATGCCGGCAGCTTAGGTGTCGCTGTGCCCGATGAGGTATGGCTTCGCCGACTTAAGGCTCTCAAGGAGATAGGTTGCAATGCCATCCGCTGTTCTCATAATCCTCCTTCGCCGGAGTTTCTCACGATATGCGACACCCTCGGACTGCTTGTGCTCGATGAGGCGTTCGACAAATGGAAGTCGGGATATTATGAGCCTTTCTATGCCGAGAATGCCCATGGTGACATTGCCGACATGGTGTTGCGCGACAGAAATCATCCCTCGGTGATTGTATGGAGCATAGGTAATGAGGTGAGTGAGGCATGGAAAAACGATGACGAGGGAGTGAACCGCGCCCGCGAACTGAATGACATAGTGAAGAAGCTCGACCCCACGCGCCCCACTATGGTGGCATGTCAGCAGGGCTTTCAGGACAAGTTTGGCGAGGTGACCGACCTTGTGGGATATAACTATCTTGAAAACCGCATGATAGCCGACCACAAGCGCCATCCCGACCGAAAGATGTTTGTGGCAGAGGCATTTGTATATTACTCAGGATTGAGAGAGGCAGTGGTGAGGGATTTTGTGGAATACAATCCATGGAACTATGTAAGGGATAACGACTTCGTGGCAGGCTCGTTTGTTTGGGCAGGAGTGGATTATCTCGGAGAGTCGTCGCCATGGCCCGCAAAGGGATGGTGCTCATGTCCCTTTGACATGACCTTGAAGGAACGCCCGCAGGCTGCCTACTATCATCCCGCATGGAATCCCGACAAGAACTATCTGAAATTGGTGGTAAGGGACAACTGTTTCGACCAAGCCATTGGCACCGACCACTGGCAATATCCCCCAATGGCTGACACATGGGATTTGCCATATACCGACTCGCGATGCGTGGAGGTGAGATGCTATACCACATGCGATTCCGTGCAGTTCTTCTTCCCGATGTGGAGCAATCCGCAGTTGCCGTTAAAGCCACGAGTAACTGCTGACTATCCCGACAACTGCATCACCATCCAGTTGCCCGCACGCCAGGGCAAGGTGCTTGCCGTGGGATATAAGGGGGGTAAGGAGGTGATGCGCGACTCGCTCATCAACCATGGTCCTGTAGCAGATGTGCGCCTTGATGCCGACTATACCATGCTCTCGCCTGTGGCAGGGGATTTCTCGATGGAAACGGCGAAAAATACGGTGAGTCACATTCGATTGACACTTGTTGACAAGGACGGACTTATCCAACAGATGCAACCCAGGAAGTTCCGTGTCGAGGTTGAAGGTCCTATTCGCTTGCTTGGTGTGGAGACGGGTGACATGAGGCGCAAGGAATCGTGGCGTACCACCGAACTCGACACATATTTCGGTGAGGGACTCGTAAGACTGCAATCCACCGAAAAGAGCGGTCAGGCACGAGTGAAGATATATGTTGAGGGCTTCGAAAAGCCTTTTGTCAAGGAATTGACGATACGATGAAACATTCTTTATGATATATGATACATTTTTAGTGTTTTTTCTCAGAAAAAAGTCTTACCTTTGCAGTCGATATCTAACGACAATCTAAAAGAAGAGAAAAAACAATAAAAATGTATCATAATTATGAAGAAACTATTTACCCTATGTTTGTCGCTGTCTTTAGTCATGACGGCGATGGCACAAGACCTGAAACTTTGGTATAGCCGTCCCGCCAAGCAGTGGACGGACGCATTGCCTGTAGGTAACTCACGCATGGGAGCAATGGTGTTCGGCGGTGTCGAACAGGAGACATTGCAGCTCAACGAGGAGACATTCTGGGCAGGCGGGCCTCACAACAATCTTAATCCCAAGGGTCGCTATGCTCTCGACAACATCCGCCAGTTGGTGTTCAACGATAAGTTTGCAGAGGCGCAAAAGATGATTGACGCCAACTTCAACACTCCGCAGAACGGTATGCGCTTCTTGCCGTTGGGCAATGTGAAGCTAAACTTTAATTATCAGTCTGGCTCGTCACTACCCCTCGGAGGAGAGGGAGAGGGGCTTTACTATCGCGATCTCAATCTCGAAAACGCCACTGCCACGGTAAGGTATAAGGTGGGAGATGTGGAATATTCACGCACTGCATTTGCATCGCTTGCCGATGATGTGATTATCCTCAGAATCGAGGCAAACAAGAAGGGCGCACTCTCTTTTAATTTGGGATATGACTGTCCCAAAGAATTTAAACCCTCGGTGAGCGTTAAGGGCAACCAGCTCACTATGAGATGCGAGGGAGTGGAGCATGAGGGCGTTGCCGCCGCTCTAAATGCCGAATGTCTTATAACAGTGAAAGCCGACGGCAAGGTGAAGGCAAATGACTCGTCAATCGACATCAGTCGTGCCTCTGCTGCCACCATATACATTATTGCTGCCACCAACTTTGTCAACTATCACGATGTGTCGGGCAATGCCGCCAAGCGTTGCCAGGATATTATGAAGAAGGCGCAGAAGAAGTCATATGCCAAACTCCTTGCCGACCATATCGCAAAGTATTGTGAGCAGTTTGACCGCGTAGCTCTCGACATTCCCATGACAAAGGCTTCTGAGGCAGAGACGGATGTAAGAGTTAAGAACTTCAACCAATCCGACGACCTCAATCTCATCGCCTTGCTCTATCAGTATGGACGTTATCTGCTTATCTCCTCTTCGCAACCAGGAGGACAGGCAGCCAACCTGCAGGGCGTGTGGAATGGTGGTATTCATGCCCCTTGGGACAGCAAATACACCATCAACATCAATGCCGAGATGAACTACTGGCCGGCCGAGGTGACTAATCTTTCGGAATGTCATGAACCGTTCTTCTCTCTCGTCAACGACCTCGCCACTACTGGTGCCGAGGCGGCCAAGGTGCTATATGGTGCCAAGGGATGGGTGGCTCACCACAACACCGACCTTTGGCGAATAGCCGGACCAGTGGATGGCGCACATTACGGTATGTGGCCCAATGGAGGCGCATGGGCTGCGCAGCATTTGTGGCAGCACTATCTCTTCACTGGCGACAAGGACTTCCTGCGCAAGTATTATCCTGTGCTCAAAGGCTCTGCTGATTTCTATATGAGTCATCTCGTGAAGCATCCTAAGTATGGATGGCTCGTCACTGTGCCTTCGATGTCTCCCGAACATGGTTATCGTGGTGCAGGCTCCACCATAACAGCCGGATGCACTATGGACAACCAGATTGCCTTTGATGCCCTCAACTCCACATTGCTTGCCACCAAGGTGCTTGGCGGGAACGCACTGTATGAGGACTCGCTGACGCATACCCTTGCCCTTTTGCCTCCCATGCAGATTGGAAAGCATAATCAGGTGCAGGAGTGGCTTGTGGATGCTGACGATCCTAAAGATGAACATCGTCATATCTCACATCTCTACGGACTATATCCCAGCAATCAGATTTCCCCTACTCTCAATCCGCAACTCTTCCAGGCTGCACGCAACACGCTTATCCAGCGTGGCGACATGGCTACGGGATGGAGTATTGGATGGAAGATAAACTTCTGGGCTCGTATGCTCGACGGCAATCATGCCTTTAATATCATACGCAATATGCTCTGCCTGTTGCCGAGTGACGCAGTGGCAAAGGAACATCCCAATGGCAGGACATATCCCAACCTCTTTGACGCTCATCCGCCTTTCCAGATTGACGGCAACTTCGGTTTCACTGCTGGTGTGTCTGAGATGCTGTTGCAGAGTCACGACGGTGCCGTTCATCTCCTGCCGGCATTGCCCGAGCAGTGGAGAAAAGGCAGTGTAAGGGGACTTGTGGCGCGTGGCTCTTTCGTGGTTGACATCGAGTGGGACGGATCGCAACTCTCCAAGGCTCGCATCATCTCTCGCCGTGGCGGCACATTGCGCTTGCGCTCATATATCCCGCTCAAAGGCGACGGACTGAAGATTGCCTCGGGTTCATGTCCCAATGAACTGCTCGCTCCCGCCGAGGTGAAGGCTCCCAAGGTATCCGACGAAATACGCCCTCAGTCGCCGGTTATTCCGCGAGTGTATGAGTATGACATTGAAACAGTTCCGGGGCAGATAATTACAGTAACAAGATAGTAGCCCCAATACCCTGGGGAGGATTTACAATGTATCAAATATTTAGTAATTATAATGAAGAGATTAATTATTGGAATGTTGTCGTTAGCCACAGTGATGACGGCAACGGCTGAAACGAGAGAAATAGTCAGTCCCAATGGCGGACTGAAAGTATGCGTAAGCGATGATGGTGGTAAGGCTGCATATACTGTGTCGCTTAATGGTGCGACATGTATAGAGACCTCGCCACTCGGCATCGTGCTCAACTTTGCCGACTATACCTCTGGCTTGAAGATGGCTCAGGGGGAGGCGCAGAGGACAGTGGATGTGGATTATTCGCTCCGCAATATAAAGCGCTCGCATGTAAGTCATAAGGCTTCAGAGATGGTGATTCCTTTCACCAAGGATGGCAAACCAGTATTTGACCTTGTGATGCATGTGGCAGACAATGATGTGGCGTTCAAGTATCGCATTCATGCCCAGGGTGCAACACAGGTGGCTGTGGTGAAGGAAGAGAAGACTGGCTTTACCCTTCCTGACGGCACTACCACTTTCCTCTGTCCGCAGAGTGCCCCTATGCATGGCTTTGCCCGCACATCTCCCAGTTATGAGACCAACTACACACTTGATGACACAATGGGTAAGAACGGATGGAATGAGGGATATTCATTTCCGTGTTTGTTTAAAATGAATAATGATGCTTGGGTGCTGATTTCCGAGACTGGCATTGACGGCAGCTATTGCGCCGGACGATTGCTTAACAAGGGAGGCTCAGCCTACGCCATGGGTCAACCCCAAAAGGGCGAGATGAATGGAGTGGGGGATGTGTCTCCTGCCATTGCTCTCCCGGGCGATACTCCTTGGCGCACCATCACCATAGGTGAGAGTCTTGCTCCCATTGTCGAGACCACCATACCATTTGATGTCGTGAAGCCTAAGTATGCTGCAAAGAGCGAAGCTAAGTACGGACGCGGTTCGTGGAGCTGGATTATCGGTATGGACCCTTCGTGCAACTTCGACGAGCAGAAGCGTTATATAGATTTTTCTGCTGCTATGGGTTATGAGTCAGTGCTCATCGATGCACTTTGGGACACTCAGATAGGTCGTGAGAAGATTGCCGAACTGGCACGCTACGGCAAGTCAAAGGGTGTGTATCTATATCTTTGGTATAACAGTAATGGTGCATGGAACGATGCTCCCCAAGGTCCACGTCATCTGATGGACAAGTCCCAAGCGCGTCGCGCCGAGATGGCATGGATGCAGAGCATTGGTATTCGTGGTATCAAGGTGGATTTCTTCGGTGGCGACAAGCAGCCTATGATGCAGCTTTATGAGGATATACTTGCCGATGCCAACGACTACGGACTTCTTGTCATATTCCATGGTTGCACCCTGCCTCGCGGTTGGGAGCGTATGTATCCAGCCTATGCGGCATCCGAGGCGGTGCTTGCCAGCGAGAACCTGCATTTCTCCCAGGGCATGTGTGATGCCGAGGCAAAGAATGCCTGCACCCATCCTTTCATCCGCAACACCGTCGGTTCGATGGACTTCGGAGGCTCCACACTCAACAAGTTCTATAATGCCAACAACAAGACTGGCAGTCAGCGCAAGACCTCGGATGTCTTTGCCCTTGCCACTGCCATCATGTTCCAGAGCCCCGTGCAGCACTTTGCCCTTGCGCCCAACAATCTCGACGACGCTCCATCATGGGCAATCGACTTCATGAAGAAGGTGCCCACCACATGGGACGACGTGAAGTTTATCGCCGGTTATCCCGGCAAGTATTGCATCATGGCCCGTCGCACGGGCGACAAATGGTATGTTGTGGGCATCAATGCCCAGGAGACTCCCGTCAAGCTTAAGCTCTCTCTTCCGATGTTTCCTGCAGGCAGTCAGCTGAGTCTTTACTCAGATACTGAGAAGCTCGAAGGCTCACTGAAGACAGTGAAACTTCCCAAGAAGCAGCAACTGCAAATCTCCATACCCTGCAATGGCGGATTCGTGATTACAGATTAATATGATATAACATTTTTATTATAGATATGAAAAGACTTTTTATCGCCGTTCTGGCTCTTTGGTCGGTTATGACAGTAAAGGCGCAGAGCGAATTCACGAATCCCATGATGTGGGCCGACGTGCCCGACCCCGATGTCATCCGTGTGGGTGATGACTATTGGCTCGTGTCAACCACCATGCACCTCATGCCAGGTGCCCCGGTGATGCACTCCAAAGACCTTGTCAACTGGAAGACCGTGAGCTATGTCTTTCCCTCGCTTCACGACACTCCCAAATACGACATGCAGGAGGGAACTGTGTATGGACGCGGTCAGTGGGCAACATCACTGAGATACCATAACGGCTTGTATTACATATATTTCTCCCCCAACGATGCTCCGTATAAGGGATATGTATATACATCTAAAGACCCGCGTGAGGGATGGACACTTGCCCATCGCATCCCCCATTTCCACGATGCCTCGCTCTTCTTCGACGACGACGGTAGGGCTTACGTGTTCTATGGCACTGGA
>JBJEAY010000638.1:0-6705 GCA_051869575.1 Prevotella sp.
TAGCCATCGCTTCCAGATTGTCATTTACACCATGCTCATGGGGCACATCTGCCGTCGTTTTGACGAGGGTGGCACACCATATACAATAAATGAATTGCGCGACAAGACGGGTGTGCCCATCCGTGTTGTCAACGACTTGATGTATAATCTTGTTGAGGCTCATCTCGCCATTGAGATATCGTCAGATGAAAAGGGCGAACCCTCACGCTTTGTCCCTGCCATGTCAGTTGATAAACTCAGTCTTGGCATTATGATCGACAGTATCGAGTCGAGCGGGAAATGGCAGTTGGAGTGGCATCGCCAAAATCTCGTGCAGTCCCAATGGCTTAAGGCCATATCCGTACGCAGTAACTATCTCAAGCAGTCGCGCGAACTTCTTCTGAAGGATTTCTGTATATAATCGCCTTGTGTACGTTCAACACAAAAGACATTAATCTAAACATCCTTCAGCAGTTTGTCCAAAAAGTCATTGAGGTCCTCGTCAAGACCTTCCATAAGGTCGGGGTCGATGATGACGGTGTCGTCGTCAACGACATACAGTTCCGCGATGTTCTCCTTGTCCTCATCTTCGAGTACGAAAGAGTAGGGGCGGATGATGGCAAGATTCTCTACCAAATCCTTCTCATGTTCAATACATTTGCGCAATTGCTTGGCAACCTCGTTATAGAAGTTGTCATCCTGGTTGTTTATCCATTGCTCAACGATCACTCGGGTTATCTCCTGGTCGTCATCGTTGAACGCCACAAGTTCGCCTGTCTCCTGGTTGACACGGATGTGGATGTCTGTAAAAATGCTTGCTTCCTCGGATGAGGGAAACTTGTCTGCCACCTTCTTAATGGCACGCTCGATTTGCTGGATGGTCTGCTCTGAAGTCTTCATAATTACTGCTTTTTTCTGTTTGCAAGCACAAAAGTATATAAAAAAAATGAAAACTGCAAACGATTACGAACTTTTTTGCAAAAAAATGATGTTTTTTATTTGATAATTGGAAAAGTCGTAGTACCTTTGCACTTGATGAAAAGCAAAATCACACATAAAGGTGTCGTTGAGTGTATCACGAATGACATGGTCAGGGTGCGCATAGTACAGATGTCTGCATGTGCCGCCTGCAAGGTGGCAGGACACTGTGCCGCATCTGAGAGCAAGGTCAAGATAATCGACGTCGTTACTGCCGATGCATCATCCTACAACATCGGTGACAATGTTATGGTGTCGGTGTCTGAGCGTTCTGCCCACAAGGCTCTGTTGGTGGGTTTCGGATTGCCTTTTGTGGTGATGATGTTTGCGCTTTTCCTTACGATGTGGATAACCTCAGATGAGACTTTGTCAGCATTAGTGGGACTTGGAGCTATAATACCTTATTATATATTAATATGGCTCTTCCGCTCTCGTATAGGAAACAGTGTGAAGTTCAGTGTTGAAAAACTTTTAGAATAAGAAACGAACAAAACAATAAAGTAAGTAACTATGAATTTTATGTTAATCGCAGTGATTGTACTTGGAGCCATCGCACTTGTGGCAGCAGCCGTATTGTACGTATGTTCCAAAAAGTTTGCTGTGAAGGAAGACCCGAGGATTGCCCAGGTGTCAGCCGTCTTGCCGCAGGCCAACTGTGGCGGTTGCGGATTCCCAGGATGTTCGGGTATGGCAGACGCTCTTGTGAAGGCAGCTGACGGAGGTAGCCTCGAAGGACTCAACTGTCCTGTAGGCGGATCAGCAGTGATGGAGCAAGTGGCTGATCTTTTAGGTATGGCTGTTGCTAACACCGAGCCGATGGTGGCTGTGGTGAGATGTAACGGCACGTGTGAAAACCGCCCTAAGACGGCAGAGTATTGCGGATTGCGCACATGTGCGGCAATGAATGCCTGTGCAGCCGGTGAGACTGCCTGTGGATTCGGATGTCTCGGATGTGGCGACTGTGCCGATGCCTGTCAGTTTGGGGCTATTGCCGTCAACCCGGAGACCGGTTTGCCCGAGGTTAACGAGGACCTCTGTACCGCCTGTGGAGCTTGTGCCAAGGCATGTCCTCGTCACATCATCGAGATTCGCAAGAAAGGGCCTAAGGGTCGTCGTGTGTATGTCAGCTGTGTCAATCGCGACAAGGGTCCTGCTGCCAAGAAGGCATGTGCAGCCGCTTGTATCGGTTGCGGCAAGTGTGAGAAGGAGTGTCCGTTTGGGGCTATTACCGTCGAGGGCAATCTATCGTACATCGACCCGCAGAAGTGTCGTTCGTGCCGCAAGTGCGAGAAGGTATGTCCCACGGGTGCCATTGTGGCAGTTAATTTCCCTGCGCCAAAGAACAATCCAGTAACAGAATGATTATGAAAATAAGAACATTTAGAATAGGAGGAATACATCCTGAGGAGAATAAACTCACTCATGAGGTGCCCACACAGGTGGCTCCGCTGCCCAAGCAGGCTGTATTCCCGTTGTCGCAGCACATTGGTGCTCCGGCAAAGCCCGTAGTGGCTAAGGGTGATGTTGTCAAGGTGGGCACATTGCTTGCCGAGGCAGGCGGTTTTGTTTCCGCTCCCATCTATTCGTCGGTATCGGGCAAGGTGGCAAAGATTGACTCTGCCGTAGATGCCTCTGGATACCGCAAGCCCGCCATCATCGTCAGTGTTGAGGGTGATGAATGGGAAGAGAGCATCGACCGCAGTGATGACTTGGTGAGGGTGGAGGATCGTCCCGACCTTACTCCCGAGAGTATTGTGGAAAGTATCAAGAAGGCAGGTGTCACCGGTATGGGTGGTGCCGGATTCCCTACGTTCATCAAACTGTGTCCTCCTCCAGGAGCCACTGCCGAGTGTGTCATCATCAATGCCGTGGAGTGTGAGCCATATATCACCTCCGACTATCGACTGATGATGGAGCATGCCGATGAGATTATTGTCGGTCTGCAGCTCCTGATGAAGGCTGCCAAGGTGGAAAAGGGATATATCGGTATTGAGACCAATAAGCCCGCCGCCATCGAATTGCTTACGCAGAAAGCTGCCTCAGATGCACGTATCGAGGTAGTGCCACTCAAGCAACGCTATCCTCAGGGAGGCGAGAAGCAACTCGTGGATGCTGTCATACGTCGTCAGGTGCCTGCTCCTCCTGCCATCCCCGTGAATGTGGGTGCCATCGTGCAGAACGTGGGAACAGCATTTGCCGTTTATCAGGCTGTGATGAAGAACAAGCCATTGTTTGAGCGTTACACCACCGTCACAGGTAAAAAGCTCTCAAAGCCAGGAAATTATCTTGTGCGTATGGGTACTCCTATGCGCGACCTTATTGAGATATGTGGCGGTATGCCCGACGATGACAACAAACTGTTGGCAGGCGGTCCGATGATGGGACGCGCATTGACATCCGACGAGGTGCCAGTGTGCAAGGGTACAAACAGTATCACCATCCTCAGCGGCAGCGATGCCCGTCGCAAACCAGCCGACCCTTGCATCCGCTGCGGCAAGTGCGTCAACGTGTGTCCAATGGGTCTCGAACCTTATCTCCTTGCCACCCTGTCGGCAAAGAAGATGTGGGAGAGGGCAGAGGCCGAAGATGTGGTGTCGTGCATCGAGTGTGGTTCATGCCAGTTCACATGTCCCTCACATCGTCCTATCCTCGACAATATCCGCAATGGTAAATCAACGGTAATGGGTATCATTCGTGCCCGCAATGCTAAAAAATAGAATATCGAGATGAAAAAGTTAATAGTATCCCTGTCGCCTCATGCCCATGGCACCGACTCGGTGGAGCGCAATATGTATGGCGTGATTATCGCCCTGCTTCCTGCCTTGCTCGTGTCGTTCGCCTATTTCGGAATCGGTTCGGCGATAGTTTGCGCCACAAGCGTATTGGCCTGCGTAGTGTTTGAGTGGGCTATCAACAAGTATATTCTTCGCAACGAGCGCACCACAGTGTGCGACGGCTCAGCTGCCCTCACCGGTTTGTTGCTCGGATTCAACCTTCCGTCCAATCTCCCCATCTGGATTATCCTCATCGGTGCACTTGTGGCTATCGGTGTGGGCAAGATGAGCTTTGGCGGACTCGGTTGCAATATCTTCAATCCCGCCCTTGTGGGACGTTGCGTATTGCTCGTCAGCTTCCCGGCACAGATGACCTCATGGCCACAAGCCGGACAGCTCACATCATATCTTGATGCCGAGACAGGAGCAACTCCCCTGTCAGTGATGAAGTGGGCAATCAAGAGCGGCGATCCTTCGGTGCTCCAGCAGTTGCCCGATTCATGGCACTTGCTCATCGGACATACGGCCGATGGTGCCGGTTCGCTTGGTGAGGTTTGTGCTCTTGCGCTTCTCATTGGCTTCGCTTTTATGCTCTGGCGCAAGATTATCACTTGGCACACCCCGGTGAGCATTCTCCTGACAGTGTTTGTGCTTAGCGGATTGCTCCATCTTGCCAATCCTGCCTACGCCGACCCGTTTGCAGTGCTCTTCAGCGGTGGATTGATGCTTGGTGCCATCTTCATGGCTACCGACTATGTCACTTCGCCGATGTGCAGTCGCGGACAGTTGATTTATGGTGTGGGTATCGGTGTGCTCACGGTGGTTATCCGCAACTGGGGAGCATATCCCGAGGGTATGTCGTTTGCCATTCTCATCATGAATGCATTCACACCTCTTATTAATACATACGTCAAACCAATCAGATTCGGGGAGGTAACAAAGAAATGAAAAAGCTTGAATCTACACTTTTGAATATGGTGGTGGTACTCGTCGCAGTGGCGGTAATCACCAGTGCACTCCTTGCTTGGATCAACCACATCACCGAAGAGCCCATCCGCATGCAGGATGAATTGGCACTTGCCAATGGTATCAAGGAAGTGATGGGCACCGACCAGTTGACTGTCACCTCCGACGAAGAGGTGAACAAGGAGTTTGACGGCAAGCAACTCTCGTTTGTTGTCCACAAGACAGCCGACAAGCAAGGCAAGTTCCTTGGTGCTGCCGTGGAATCGACGACCATGGGATTCGGTGGCGAACTTAAGGTGCTTGTGGGATTTGACGCCGAGGGCAAGGTTCTGGGCTATACTATCCTTCAGGCAGCAGAGACTCCCGGTCTTGGCGCCAAGGCCGACAAGTGGTTCCAAGCCGACGGCAAGGGCAGTATCATCGGTAAGACTGCCGCCAAGCCTCTCACGGTGAATAAGGACGGTGGCGACATCGATGCCATCACTGCCTCAACAATCACCTCGCGTGCATTCCTCAAGGCTGTCAATCAGGCCTACGCCGTCTATGCCGGACAAGACGACAGCATGAACAGTGATGCCCAGAGCGGAGCGACAGTTCAGAAGAAGGAGAATTAAAGGAGTTAAGTAATTTATGGAGTTAATGGAGTTAATGGAGTAAAAGGAGTTAAAGACAAATGTAATTGACTTCGAGTTATTTGATGATGTACATAACTATTGTCTTTAACTCCCTGAACTCCTTTAACTCCCTGAACTCCCAAATAATAAAAAAAGATATGAATTATTTCAAGATAATCAGCAATGGCATAATCAAGGAGAACCCCACGTTCGTTCTTCTCTTGGGAATGTGCCCCACGCTTGCCACTACCACCTCTTCCATCAACGGAATGTCGATGGGATTGGCTACAATGTTCGTGCTCGTGTGCTCAAATATCGTGGTGTCGCTCATCAAGAGCCTCACTCCCGACAAGGTGCGCATACCGGTATTTGTTGTGGTAATCGCCTCGTTTGTGACAATCCTGCAGATGTGTCTCAAGGCCTATCTGCCCGAAATCAACAAGTCGCTCGGACTATTCATTCCGCTCATCGTGGTCAACTGTATCATCCTCGGACGCGCTGAGGCTTTCGCCTGCAAGAACGGTCCTGTGGCAAGTCTCTGCGACGGTATCGGTATCGGTCTTGGCTTCACCCTCGGTCTCACTCTTCTCGGCACTGTTCGTGAGTTCTTCGGTGCAGGCAGTATCTTCGGATTCACCCTCCTGCCCGAAACCTACAACATCCTGCTCTTCATCCTGCCTCCGGGAGCATTCATCTCCCTTGGCTATCTCATCGCAATCGTCAACAAATTAAAGAAGGCATAAAGCATTATGGAATACATACTGATATTTATCTCCGCGATATTCGTAAATAATATCGTCCTTTCCCAGTTCTTGGGAATATGTCCTTTCCTCGGAGTGTCGAAGAAAGTGGATACAGCCCTCGGTATGAGTGCAGCCGTGGCATTCGTGCTCACGCTTGCCACCATCGTGACGTGGCTCGTGCAGAAGTTGGTGCTCGACGCCTTCGGACTGCAGTATCTGCAGACCATCGCCTTCATCCTCGTCATCGCGTCATTGGTGCAGATGGTTGAGATAGTGATGAAGAAGGTGTCGCCAGCCCTTTATCAGGCTCTCGGTATCTTCCTGCCGCTCATCACCACCAACTGTGCAGTGCTCGGAGTGGCAATCCTTGTCATCCAGAAGGATTTCTCGCTCATTGAAAGTATCATCTATGCTTTCTCCACAGCCATCGGTTTCGGACTCGCCCTCACGGTATTTGCCGGAATACGCGAGCAACTCGAACTGGTGAATGTGCCCAAGGGAATGCGCGGAGTGGCTATAACGATGGTTACTGCCGGTCTGCTCAGTCTTGCCTTTATGGGCTTCTCGGGTGTCGATGGAGGCCTGAAATCCCTCTTCGGATTGGAATAAAGGATTAACGAATGATAAAAAAGGTGGCGAATTACTAATTTT
>JBJEAY010000639.1:0-6678 GCA_051869575.1 Prevotella sp.
TAAACGTCGTGTAGCTCAAGCCATAGCCGAAGGCATAGAGGGGATCGGAGAAATAGCGATATGTGCGTCCCTTCATCGAGTAGTCCTCGAAGTCGGGCAACTGACTGCTGCTCTTGTAGAACGTAACAGGAAGCTTGCCCTGGGGGTTGTAGTCGCCGAAGAGGACATCGGCAACGGCAGTGCCGCCCTCCTGTCCGGGATACCATGCCTGCACGATGGCAGCACAACGCTCAGCCTCGGGAGCAAGAGCAATGGCAGAGCCAGAGCAGTTGACGAAGACAATCTTCTTGCCAGCCTCGGCGAGATGGCGTATAAACTCGCGCTGCACCTTGGGCAGTTCGATATGAGTGCGGTCGCCACCCTTGAATCCGTCGATTCTCACTGGCATCTCCTCGCCTTCGAGTTGCGAAGATATACCACCTACGAATACGACGGTCTCAATGCCCTTGAGCTTTTGGATAGTCTCATCATAATTGATTGGCAGTTCCTCGCCGATATTCAGTTTCATATTGGCAGCCCATGTCTTCACAGTGTGATAAGCCAGTTCCACCTCATATTTCTTACCCTTCTCAACATCGAGTTCGAAGCGCATCGGTTGGTCGCGCCATGTACTGTCGGCAGCGAGAGTCTTGCCGTTGACCTTGAGCGCGAAAGCTCCGGTGTATTGCATGCGGATGACCGCCTTGCACGACTTTTCGGGGATGAATGTAGTCTCGTAGAGAGCCGAGAAATCCTCCATCTTCACACCGTCGGCAAAGGTGTGCTGACCATTTGTTGTCACTGCGATAGGATTAACATAGTATTCCTTGGTTACTGGTTTGCCCGAACGGCTGACGTTATTCCAGAATGTGCCTCGAATACCCTTCTTGCCATCGGCAGAGCACTGCTGCAGGAAGCTGTTGACAACACATTCCTCGGTGAGGTCGCATCCCTTGAGATACGTAACGTTCTTCTTGCCCACCTTGGCACGAATGCCATCGAGAATAGTGACAGTGGAGTTAGGAGTGCCGTTGTAATTACCCCACATCATCGGTATATTGTCGGCATTAGGTCCGACGACAGCAATCTTCTGCTTACTGGAAAGGGGAAGCAATTCCTCATTTTTAAGCAGCACAATGCTCTGTCTCGCCATATCGAGCGAGAGCTGGCGATGCTCCTTGCAACTGAGGATAGAGGGAGAAATCTTCGACCACTCGCATGCCTCGTGCTCATCCATCTCGCCTAATTCAAAGCGGGCTTCGAGCAGACGCACCACATGCTTATCAATCTCCTTCTCGCTTATCAGTCCTCGCTGCACAGCCTCGGGCAGTTTGGCATAGGCATAACCGAATCCGCATTCCACGTCGGTGCCGGCAATGACACCCTTGGCAGCCGAGTGATAGGGAGTTGACGAGGTTTTGTGATTCATGTGGAAGTCGGCAATGGCACCACAGTCGCTCACCACCATATACTTGAATCCCCACTCGTCGCGCAGTATCTGCTGAAGGAGTTTGGTGCTGCCGCAACAAGGATCGTCGTCCCATCGCTGATAGGCGCACATCACCTCCCTCACCTTTGCCTTCTGCACAAGATCCTTGAAGGCTGGCATATATGTCTCCCAAAGGTCGCGAGGCGACACATTGTTGATATTGGCAGTGTGGCGGCTCCATTCGGGACCGCTATGTATGGCATAGTGCTTGGCACAAGCCAGGAGTTTGCGATGCTTGGCTGTCTCGGGGCCTTGCAATCCACGCACCACAGCCTGTCCCATCTGCGAAGTGAGATAGGGGTCTTCGCCGTATGTCTCCTGTCCGCGTCCCCAACGAGGGTCGCGGAATATGTTGACATTAGGAGTCCACACCGAAAGGCAGTGGAATCTTGTAGTAGGTATGCCGTTCTGATATTGTTCGTTCCACTTGGCTCGTGTCTCGTCGGAAGCCACTGTGAACACCCGCTCCACAAGCGGCACGTTGAACGAAGCCGCCATACCGATTGGTTCGGGGAACACTGTGACATTGGCTTGGTTGGCAAGTCCATGCAGAGCCTCGCTCCACCAACTGAACGGCTTGATGCCTAATCGGGGGATGGCAGGCGATTCGTCACACATCAGGTCAGCCTTCTCCCTAAGGGTAAGGCGAGACGTAAGGTCAACCGCTCTTTCGTGAGCCGAAAGGTTAGTGTTCTGGTAGGGCAACTGCTGTGCCGCAATACTGCCGCAGGTCATCATCGCCACGGCGAGAAAAAGGTTTCTAATCCTCATTATGTTTCTTTGTTTTTGTTTATAGAATTAATTCTGCGTGCAAAGATAAACATTTTATCCCATACCAAGAATGTTTTTTGTTACATATACATTCTGAAATGTTACATCATGGCTTTTATCGTTAATTCTATGTAAAATATCAAAATAAAAAATTGTGATATCAATTTTTATTTGTACTTTTGCAGCGGAATTATATACTCTGCTAAATAAATCAAAACAAAATGAAACATCTTATTTACTCACTACTGCTTTTATTCACCTCTATGGGTGTAAGCGCAAAAGAAATCTACGAACTGTCGGCTGCCACATGCACAGCTGAATCTAAATCAACGGGGCCATGGGCTTTCAACAATGGTATTGTTATAAGTGCCTCAGATGCCTCCAAGACTTACCAGACCGCCAACGGAGGAATCAAGTATTCCGTCGGAGTGCAGTACACCATCACCATGCCCGAAGGTGTAGCTATCAAGCACATCCAAATGTCGGGGTATGACAACTATGCCGAACAGGACAGCTACATTGCCGAAATCAACGGCAAGGAGTATTCAGCCACCGACATTGTATTCCCGCAAAAAACAGCTGACGGCACTGCTACAAACGTGACAAGGGACATCACGCTCGACACTGAAGCCACGGACGCCATCACCTTCACCCCACAAGGCAAGCAAGTGGTGCTTACCATCAGACTCTACGACTACGATCCAACGGATAATAGTGACGAGGAACTGGAAGACCTGACTGAGGGGCACAACACCCATCTCTTCTTCACTCCTACAGAACAAATGGAAAGCATCGATAGAGCACCCGTAGCCCTGCCTGCTTCAAATGGCGAAGGCATTTTCGTCAGCTGGCGATTTCTTGGCACTGACGACGTGAATACCAAGTTTGACGTAGTAAGAAACGGCACCTCTATCGTCAGCGGACTCAGCGTGACAAACTTCACTGACAACGAAGGAAATGAGACAAGCAGTTATGAGATTGTTGTGAAGAACAACGGTTATGAAGTGGAGCGCACAAAGGCTTTCACCCCTTGGGGCAACATCTACCTGAGACAGACCCTCGACCGACCTGCCGACGGAGTCACCCCCGACGGAGAGAACTATACATATTCGCCTAACGACTGCTCAATAGGCGACGTTGACGGCGACGGACAGTATGAACTGATTGTGAAATGGGATCCTTCCAACTCAAAGGACAATTCACAGTCGGGATATACTGGCAATGTATTGCTCGATGCATATAAGTTGGACATGACTTCGGAGAAACCTACCAAGCTGTGGCGCATTGACCTCGGCGTTAATATAAGGGCTGGAGCTCACTACACACAGTTCCTCGTGTATGACTTCGACGGCGACGGCAAGGCTGAGATGATTTGCAAGACAGCAGCTGGCAGCAAGGACGGAAGCGGCAACTACGTGAGCGAAGCCTCAACCGACGAGAGCATCAAGGTTGTGGATAACACTAAGGACTGGCGCAACACCAGCGGCAAGGTGACAGGAGGACAGGAATGGCTCACCATATTCAACGGCGAAACTGGCGAGGCCATCCACACCATATATTATAATCCCAACAGGAATGGCGGTATTGGAGGCGAGGCAGGATGGACCAAGAACTGGGACGACCGCTCGGGCAAGACCGACAAGGAATACGGCAACCGCGGTGAGCGTTATCTCGCGGCAGTGGCTTATCTCGACGGACCTAAGGCTAATCCGTCGGCGGTAATGGTGAGAGGCTACTACACCTATTCTTATATATGGGCAGTGGATTTCGACGGCAAACAACTCTCAACCAAGTGGCTGCACGCATCTGACACCAAGACGACATACTCGGTGACAAATGCTGACGGCACATCAAAGACCTACACGGCTGACATTCCAACGGGAAGAACAAGTGGAAGCCGCACAGCATACGGCAACGGCAACCATAACCTAAGCGTTGGCGACTACGACGGCGATGGCTGCGACGAAATCACTCTCGGTGCATCGGCTATCAACAACGACGGCACCCTCCTCTACTCCACAGGTTATGGGCATGGCGACGCATTGCATGTGGGCGACATCGACCCCGACCGCCCTGGTATGGAGGTGTTCACCGTACACGAGGAGTCTCCTTATGGATGGGACCTTCACGATGCGGCAACTGGTGCTATCATCTGCAGTGCCGAAGGCACATCGGACAACGGCAGAGGCATAGCTGCCGACATCAATGCCTCTAACCGTGGTTATGAGTTCGCATCCTCCAACAACCGCAACCAACTGAATGCAGCAGGTGAAGTGGTTAGCACCAAGAGTACATCGCTCAACTTCCGTTGCTACTGGAACGGCGACCTTCAGGACGAACTGCTCGACGGTGCCGCAATGACCTCATGGAACGGAAGTTCAATGGCATCTTTGGCAAATCTTGCCAACTACGGCAATTCATCGTCTTGCAACAGTACAAAGAAAACTCCCAACCTGACTGCAGACCTGCTCGGCGACTGGCGTGAAGAAATTATCCTGTGGGACTCATCTGACGGATGCACCCTTAACATCTTCACCACTAACATCGCCACGGAGTACAGAGTACCTACCCTTATGCACGACCACACCTACCGTATGGCAATTGCATGGCAAAACAGCGGCTACAACCAGCCTCCTCATGTCGGTTATTTCCTGCCCGACTATGTTAAATATCTCGACGAAATTGCCTCTGGCATTAACGACATTCATATTGACAACGCCAGCTCCTCTGGTTGTGACACTATCTACACACTACAGGGTATGAGAACAAACGGCAAGAAGTCGGCCATATACATCAAGGGTAGAAAGGTTTACATAAACGAGTAATACCTAATGCATTCCAGCCTCCCTTTGGAAGAAGTTGACCATACGCTGGAAGGTGTTATTGTTGAATGTCACGGGACCGTGGTTGCCACCGGAGACAGTGATGAAGTCCTCAAGCACGCCTTTGTCCTTCAATGCCTTGGCAAAGAACTCGCTTTGGCAATAAGGCACTACAGGGTCGGCATCGCCATGAATGACAAGAATCTTGGGATCCTTCTTGTCGATATACGACATAGGGCTCAACGACTTGGTCAGGTCGGGATTCTTCGACGGACTGCAGCCCAAGAGCATTGCCTCGGGAGAGTTGTCGTCCTTATATGTCTCGCAACGCTCCATGCGGCTCATGTCGATAGGACCGAAGAAGTCAACCACGGCATCCACATTGCTGCTCTCCTTGGTATAGGCTCCGAGCGAACCCTCGATATCCACCTCCACCTCGCCAAACTTCTTTTTCTTCACACCGTTGGTTGTTCCTGCCAATGACGAGAGATGACCGCCTGAAGAGAAACCGGTGATACCGACAAACGAGGTGTCGAAACCATACTTGGCGGCATTGCCACGAACAAAACGGATGGCTGCCTTCACGTCGTTAATCTGTGCAGGATATTTTGCCTCGGGGCTTCCCCTGTGGTTGATGCTCACCACTGCAAAGCCAC
Source organism: Prevotella sp. (assembly GCA_051869575.1). Classification (GTDB taxonomy): domain Bacteria; phylum Bacteroidota; class Bacteroidia; order Bacteroidales; family Bacteroidaceae; genus Prevotella. The sequence continues at coordinate 5,718 of JBJEAY010000639.1, forward strand.
CGTCGAGCAACTGCTTGCCGTAGGACTGGAATGCCATTGCCTTGGCATTGTTGCTAAACCATGCACTGCCATAGATGAGCACTATCACCTTGTGACTGGCCTTGCCGTCGTCGGGCACATGAATATCCATCTTGTGACCCTCGATGCAGTCGCCTACATAGTCAACGTCCAACCAGGTCTTTTCTGCCTGCGCAGAAGCCTTCAATGGTGTCTTGGTACCAAGTATCTTGAGCATTGTCTCGGCATAACGCTTGCCGAGTATGCGATAACCTTCGGCTGAGAAATGGAACTTGTCGAAGCCATTGCCTGGGCATCCCTCTGACGATATCACATGAGCATTGGGGATGATGTCAGGCAGTGCGGCGATATTGCTGTTCTGACCCCAGCACGCTCCACCGTTCTCCTCTCTTAACATCTCGCCAACCAACAGTGGCACTTCGTCGGCAGAAAGGTTAAGTTCATTGAGAAGACGCTCATAGACAGTCTTCACCATACCAGGCCACTGAGGATTGCCGCTGTCGGTCTCACCTTGGTGCATCAGTATTCCCTTGATGACACCGTGCATCTGTGCCTTCTTTGCCATATCCACAAGACGACGGAACGGATTGTTATCGTAGTTAGATATCATGTTCTTAAACCATTCGGCCTCACTGGCAATATATGCAGCACATGAATCCTCCATGAATCCCTTGATGCTTGTGCCGCCAACAGCAACATGCACAACGCCTATCTTAATGTTCTCGGGCAGATTCTCACACATGGTGCGACCGAAATAGTCGGCAGGGGTGATACCGGTGCCTTGGCGGCAGAGCGGCGGAACAGCAGTGTACCACTTGCCCATCTCTCGCTTGGGATTGCGGAAGTCAACGGCAGCCATCACCTTGAATCTCTCAGGCACATTCTCGTAGTCCTGAGCCTCAGGTCGTGCGTTGCCCTCCATATTCGACTGACCGAAGCAGAG
>JBJEAY010000640.1:0-6633 GCA_051869575.1 Prevotella sp.
CTACTATACATTTTAAGCCTGGTAATTTCCTAAATCTTCCTTACGTTCATTACGCCCGCAAGGAGATATGTAAAGTTGCAGAACAAAACATCTCCATCAGCAAGCAAGACTGGGACGCCCACGAGACCTCATGGGATTTCCAGCGCAACCCTCTATATGAACAGTTCTTGGAGTGTATGGAGGATGACTTACAAAATGTCATACCTTCAGGAACATCATTAGAAGAATTGAGTAAGTTTGCAGTTGCTGAAGCTATGCACCCATTAACAACTTGTATGCACAACTACAAGGATAAATGGGAAATGAACTTCATGCGTTTGCATAAGAACGAGGAAGAGCTCAACCGCCAGTTCATCGACATCTACGGCCTGCAAGACGAACTCATTCCCGATGTTCCTCTCGATGAAATCACTATCCTCCAGCAAGGAGAAATATGGCTTGCCCCATGCCCCGGTAGTGATAGCATGTACGGAGCGGCTATTGAGTGGAATGAAAACGTAGTGATCAAGCAGTTTATCAGCTATGCCGTAGGCTGCATGATGGGACGCTACTCCATCGACAAGCCCGGACTAATCCTTGCCAACCAAGGCGATGGTGTCAATGAGTATAACGAGAAAGTCCCAAACTCACGCTTCGAGGTGGACGACGACGGTATCATCCCTCTCATGACTTCAGACTCTGAGTTCGCTGACAACGCAACCCACCGATTCAAGCAATGGCTTGCTATTGCATTTGGAGATACCCATCTTGTGGAGAACCTGAACTTCATTGAAGGAGCATTGGGCAAAAGCCTCGACGACTATTTCGTGAAGGACTTCTGGAAAGACCACAAGAAGATGTACCAGAACCGCCCCATCTACTGGCTCTTTGCCTCAAAGAAGGGAGCCTTCCAGTGCATCGCCTACATGCATCGCATGAATGCCTATACCGCCGAGCGCATCCGCACCAAGTATCTGCTACCACACATAGAATGGCTGATGCAGAAGCAAAGCGAGATGGAGGAGAACGCAGCCAACCTCTCGACTGCCGAGCGCAAGAAGCTTGACAGCATCCACAAGCAACTTGACGAGTGCCGAGAATACCACGACCGCCTCCATGTCGTTGCTGATGAACAAATAGCGTTCGACCTCGATGATGGCGTGGTCGTCAACTATGCCAAGTTCAGGGATGTAGTACAGAAGATAAAGTAAGGACATAGATGGCAGATTCAATTATTTCCAAAATGGAAATAGTTCAAACCGAAGGCAACAGAGAAATCCAACTTTCATTGGGTATTATTAAAACAGATACAATAAAAAAGATATGATACAAGACAAAATATATCAGTACTTTGAGCGAGACCCTGAGTTGAAGGTGCTGTTCATCTTCAACAACGAGTTTCTTGCCATGGAACTGCAAGAAATAGAGTGGAGAAAAGGTTATCGTTATGTCGATTTCAAAGGTGACTGGTTCACGGTGAAGTACAGACTTGACAATGAGTGGCAGAACGACAAGGTCATCTTGCTGTTCCACCAACCCTCACCTTTGGATGTAAAGTCCTTGCAAGCGTCATTCCCATTGATGGATGTACTTGCAGCCAATATGGAATACCACAGCCAGGATTACGCTGCCTTCATTCAGCAGAATGGATTACCTGACTCTGACAAGCAGTTGGTGCGCTTTGTGGAACGAAACATCATGCAACTGCAATCAGACAAAATGCAGAAACTGTTTGGTTCCTACTATCAGGATGGCAGTATCAGCTACGACATGATGGTGCGTGGTTTCCTCAGCAGCTTTATGGGCATGCAGCGCATCATGGATTGGGACAGCATCATTGTCAGGCTTTTGCTCTATGGCCGGAAGTCAGAAAGCCAAAAGCAACTTGATTTTTATGTCAAGCTGCGTACTTGCAAGGATGTGGCGGATGCACTTAATCAACATTTGATTGAAATCTTCGGTGTCTCGTTTAATGATAACACGGAAAGTAAGGTGGCTGATATAGTGAAGGTCCTGAAATACAATGCTATCGTACAAAACCTGGCTCCAGTAGATGCTGACAACTACAAGCAGAGCCGTGTGACAGACAGTTATGCGTTGCAACATATCAACCGCATCTTGGAATTGGCTTTGAGTCAGGAAAAATCAGCCAAAGCACTTATGGAGCTGTTCAACGAACTGGGTGCGGATATACGCGATGCCGACATCATCCGTTGGTACGGAACAGGAGCAAACTATTACTTCGTTTCAGAAGGTCTGTGCATGCCCATCATTCGTACCCTCCTTGAAAAGGATATTGAAACAGAACCGTCTGCTGTCATTAACCGCATTGAGGAATTGATGGTGAAGCATAGTGAAAACGGAACTTTATCTGCGATGATGGACTATGCCATCCTTGTGGCAAGGTTTTATGAAACTGCATTAGGTCTTGGCTCATTGACACTGAACACGGCAGACGAGTACGTCCATCGCTATCAGACGGATTACTATCTGACTGACCAATATTATCGCCAAGCAACGGAACTGTATTTCAAAATAGATCCTACAAGTGAACTGTTTGATTGCATACAGAAGGTTAAGCTCTCCCTTGACCAGAACTATAGCAAACTGTGCAACCGCATCAATCTGGAATGGACACGCTGTCTGAAAGAAACAGGCGGAATGGCCAGTGTTCATCTGCTTCGCCAAGATGACTTTTACGATGAAAAAATTAAGCCTATTCAGAAAAAGGTGGCAGTCATCGTCAGCGATGCCCTCCGATATGAGATTGCACAGGAACTCATTGGAGAACTGGCCAAGTCACGCCATGTAGCCTCGTTGAAACCTGCATTGGCTATGTTGCCCACAGAGACGAAGTACTGCAAACCTGCCCTCCTTCCACATCATGAGTTGAAGCTATATGGTCAGGGAGACGAGCAAGACATGGCTGTGGATAACAGAATACTGTCTGATACGACAAAGCGTTGTGAACACCTGCAGAAGTACAGGGATGGAGCCATTTGCGTAAACTTTGAAACAGTAGCGGAATACAATCAGGACAAAAACCGTGAAATATTCAAACATTCGCTGGTTTATATCTTTCATGACGTGATAGACAAGAATGGGCATAATGGTACTTCGAAGGAGATTGTGACCAATTGCAGAACTGCCATCAAGGAATTGGCTACCATGATTCCCAAAATTCATGCTTCATACAATGTAACGGAGGTGTACGTGACAAGTGACCATGGTTTCCTGTTCAATGATATTCAGTTTGCGGAAAAGGATAAGCATAAGATAAATGAAGAGTGTCTGGAACGCAGCACTCGCTACTACCTGACCAATTCGGAAAAGGAAGAGCCGGGAGTCATCAAATTCAGGCTTGACACCGTGTCGGGTATGCTCAATGCCAGTAATGTGATGGTAGCAGTTCCCCAAGGGACAAACCGACTCGCCGCCCCTTCCGGAGGTTATATGTTCACTCATGGAGGTGCTGCCTTGCAAGAGATAGTCATCCCTGTCATAGTCAGCCGTCAGGAGCGTACTGACAGCAAGCAGCCTGTGGGTGTGATGGTGCTTGACCGCAAACTGTCTATGCAAGCCTCACGGCTTCGCTTCAAACTCCTGCAGACAGAGGCGGTGTCAATGGATATGAAAGAAAGACTCATCAAGGTGGCATTATACTATAACGATGCTCCTGTTACGCCAATTAAGGATGTCCTTTTGGACAAGACGGATGCTTCGCTTGACAACAGAAAGTATCTGATAGACTTGACACTCAACAGAAATGTGGATGCCAAGGTGCTACAGTTGAAGATATTCGATGCCACTGACGAGTTGAACCCTCTGATAAAAGAGAATGTAACTAATAACACATTGATTGAAAACGATTTTGACTTCTAAGATATGGAATTACAGCAGAAAGTAATGAATGCCTTTATTGGCAAGGTGGTACGTAAGGACTTGGCTTTTCTTGTAAAGGGAGGACTTCCTGTGCCAACCTACGTGTTGGAATATCTCCTTGGTCAGTATTGTGCCAGTGATGATGAAGAGGTGATCAATGAAGGACTGGAAAAGGTGAAACAGGTCATCAAAAACAACTATGTTCATCGAGCTGAAGCAGAATCTGTCAAAGGAATTATCCGTGAAAACGGCAAACACCGTATCATTGACAAGGTTACAGTTGTCCTCAATGAGAAGGACGACGAATATCATGCTACCTTTGCTAACCTTGGGTTGTCGGGAGTCCCAATAGGAACAGAGTACGTACGGAAGAACCCCAAACTGTTGAGTGGTAATGGCGTGTGGTGTATCGTCACCATTGGCTACATCTCCGGGGAGAGCATCAAGGTGCGATGGGAAATACAGAACCTGAAACCTATCCAGGTTTCTAATATTGATTTGCAGGAATACATCGACCAACGTCAGAACTTCAGTACTGATGAGTGGATAGACTTCTTGATGCACACCGTGGGACTGAACCCTGAGGTGATGAACCGCCGTGAGAAATTCATTACCCTTGCCCGTCTGCTACCTCATGTAGAGAACAATTTCAACTTCATGGAACTGGGTCCGAAGGGTACGGGTAAGTCGCATGTCTTTCAGGAACTGTCGCCATACGGAGTACTCGTATCGGGCGGTGATGTGACAAGTGCCAGATTGTTTGTAAAGATACAAGGGAATAAAGAGATTCTTGGTCTTGTAGGCTATTGGGATGTGGTGGCATGGGATGAGTTTGAACAGCAGAAGGGACGGAATGTGGATGCCGTGCTCATTGACACGATGCAGAACTATCTTGCCAACAAGTCGTTCAACCGAGGGAAGGCGACACATGAGGCCAGTGCATCCATGTCGTTTGTAGGCAACACGAAACACACAGTGCCCTTTATGTTGAGAAACAGCCATCTGTTTGAAAGCATACCTACGGCTTTCATCAAAGGTGCCTTCCTCGACCGAATCCATCTCTATAATCCGGGTTGGGAAATCAAGATGCTGAAAAAGAATAGTTTCTCTAAGGGTTATGGCCTAATAACGGACTATATCGCCGCTGTTCTTCATGCCATGCGTAACGATGACCGCACAGCAGTTCTGAACGAATATGCAAAGTTTGATGGCACACTCTCCGAACGTGACCATCTTGCTATACGCAAGACATTCTCTGGCATGATGAAGTTGCTCTATCCTGATGGAAGAATGACTGATCAAGAGGCATACGAACTGATAGACTTTGCGGCAGAGAGCCGAAAACGTGTCAAGGATCAGTTGTATGTAATTGACGAGACATTCAAGGCAGAACCTGCTCATTTCAAGTACATCAATTTGAAGAACGGGTTGGAGATTCAGGTGGAAACGCTGGAAAGGATAAGCAATGGCCACATTGAAAGTGCTGCATCAACGACATCATCCAACGACACTGAGAGCAACAACAGTAACGAGGCAGAAGTGACGGCCAATAATAATGGTGCTGATGATGTGCAAGCGGCCAAGCGTCCACGCATTCCTCTCTTACAAGAGAAGAGTATGACATTCAGAATGGGACAAACAGGTGTTAGTTACGAAAAGCTATTTGCTCCCTATATGAGAGATGCTAAAGTAATCACGGTTGAAGACCCGTATATTCGTGCCTCATGGCAGATCAAGAACTTCATGGAGTTTGCTCTGATGCTCATCAATACACGTCCTGTAGATGACCTGAAACTAAACCTTGTCACCAACGAGGAGGAAGAGAAGATTCCCGACCTGATAGACAAGCTTGATGACATCAAGGATGACCTTGCTTCCTATGGCATAGAATTCGAGTACAAACTGCGCGATTTCCACGACCGTTGCATCAAGACAGATACAGGATGGACTATCACGTTAGGACGTGGTCTGGATATGTTTGAGAAATATAATACCTACTCCATCGCTTCATCCCGACAGGACATGCGCAAATGCAAGGAGTTCATGGTTACATTTATGAAAGAATAGAATTCAAAAGACAATATGGCAAATGCACTTCATAACATAATCTGCTTAGAAGCAGAATGGGAGTATCGATATGACAAACGTAATAAGTTCAGTCTCAATACAGAACCATTGCTTAACTGGCTTAGGACATTCCATGGCTGCGACATAGTATATCGACACATTATCAACAAGCAAGACTTGCAGTATTATCTCGATTATTTCGCTTCTCATAAAAGAGAGTTCAAGAAATACGATATAATCTATATCGCATGTCATGGTAAGCACCACGCAATTTCATTGGAAGGTGAAGATGGCGACATCGATCTCAGTGAACTTAAAACGATGGCAAATGGTTTCTTTGAAAACCGCGTCATTCATTTCGGTTCATGTAAAACATTAGCAAATCCTAATGAAGCAATAAAGTTCAAGGAAGACTGCGGAGCAAAACTTGTGAGTGGTTATGAAATCAGTGTAGATGCCATGACCTCTGCAATTGCAGATGCTGCGTTCTTCAACGAGATTATGAATTACCAAAACATTGGAATCTTCAAGAATGACACGACTTGCTTGTTCTGGAAAAAGTATGAATCTCTACTTAAAGAGTTGAAATTTAGAATATATTGATGGTGAACACACAAATGACCTTTAGAGGTATATTACTCATCGTTATCAAATAAATAATTTAAGTTTCGCAAGTTCAACTAGCAGATTTCAGATTGTAAAATT
>JBJEAY010000641.1:0-6601 GCA_051869575.1 Prevotella sp.
CAGCTTCTGTGTCGGGAGTGAAGCAGATACAAAAAGGCGCTTCGGAGGGTATGAGGGAGCTAATGAGCATACTTTGTCCATCAAAATGATATAAAAACGGGTGTTTTTGCAATTTTTTGCTCAAAATACTTGCATATATCAATTATATTGCCTACTTTTGCTGACAATTTGCAAACTATGTGTATAAAATAACAGCAAAAAAGCAATGGAAAAGATCGACAATCTTGACAAGAAGATACTAAGTATCCTATCAAAAAATGCCCGTATTCCTTTCAAGGATGTGGCAGCTGAGTGTAATGTTTCCCGTGCGGCCATCCATCAGAGAGTTCAGCATCTGATAGATGGTAATGTCATCATGGGTAGTGGATTCGACGTCAATCCCAAGAGCCTTGGATATTCCACGTGCACATACGTGGGTATCACCCTTGAGAAGGGTAGTATGTACAAGGAGGTTGTGGAGCGTCTCGTTCATATCCCTGAGATTGTGGAGTGTCACTTCACCACAGGGCCATATACTATGCTCGTCAAACTGTATGCCCGCGACAACGAGCAGCTCATGTCGCTTCTCAACGACCAGTTGCAGGGTATTCCAGGTGTTGTGGCTACCGAAACCCTTATTTCTCTCGAACAGAGTATCAAGAGAGAGATACCAGTGCATGTGGACTGAGTTTTTAAATTTTTAATTAGGAATTAGAAATTAGGAATGAGTTTTGATTGGAAAGGTAGGCTTGACAATATATACGCTTCATTTCCTGAGGCATCGAACCGACCGGTGATAGGTATTACTGCCAACTACGACGATAGTAAGAGTATGTTGGCGGAAGGCTACTACAAGAAAGTGGTGGCTGCTGGCGGTGTGCCCCTGATTATACCGCCATTGGATGATTCCGACGCGATAATCAATACTCTCGACCGTATAGACGGTCTCATACTTAGTGGCGGCGGCGACTACAATCCGCTTTTCTGTGGTGAGGAACCCTCGCCCCGGCTACATTCCATTAATGGCGAGCGCGACTTGCCCGAACTGCTCATCACACGTCTTGCCTATAACCGACAAATACCCATGTTGGGTATATGCCGAGGCATACAGACCTTGGCAATGGCATTGGGAGGAACGGTGAGACAGGACATTGCCGACACCAACGGACTGATAAAGCATAGTCAGGACGCCCATCGCAGTGTGCCTACTCATTCAGTGAGCGTATGCGAGGATTCCGTATTATATAAAATATATGGTTGCCGCTCGTTGTATGTCAACTCCTTCCATCATCAGGCAGTAGGCGAAGTTGGGGATAGATTCCGTGTTGTAGCCCGTTCTTGCGACGGTATTGTTGAGGCTATGGAGAGCACGGAGATGAAGTCGATTATCGGTGTGCAATGGCATCCCGAATGTATCGACGACGGACTCCCTCTGTTCAAGTGGCTTGTTGGCGAGGCTGCCGACTATCGTGCCGCATGCAATATGCACAACCGTATTCTCACTCTCGACACCCATTGCGACACACCGATGTTCTTTGCCGACGATGTGCGCTTCGACCGCCGCGACCCTAAGTTGCTTGTTGATTTGCACAAGATGACCGATGGTCGCCAGGATTCCACTATCATGGTGGCTTATCTGCCGCAACCCAAGAAGGGTGAGACCTTCCGACAGAACGTGCGCTTCGATGTAAACGGTCCTAAGGAATATGCCGACTTGATATTCAATAAGATAGAGGACATCGTTGCTGCCAACAATCGATATATTGCCCTTGCCCGCACTCCGGCCGAACTCGTTGCCAACAAGTATAACGGACAGAAATCCATTATGCTCGGCATAGAGAACGGACTTGCCCTTGAGGGCGACATCTCCAACGTACAGCACTTCGTAGATAGGGGAGTGGTGTATATCACCCTCTGTCATAATGGCGACAACGACATCTGCGACAGTGCACGAGGCTGTAACACCCACAATGGAGTGAGCGAGTTTGGCGCGAAGGTTATAGGCGAGATGAACCGTCTCGGGGTGATGGTGGATTTGAGCCATGCCGCCGAGAAGAGTTTTTGGGATGCTATGGACATCAGTTCCACTCCGATAGTGTGCAGCCATAGCAGTTGCCGCGCCCTGTGCGACCATCCCCGCAATCTCACCGACAGACAGATGAAGGCGCTTGCCGACAAGGGTGGTGTATGCCAGATAACCATCTATCACGGTTTTCTTCGTTCCGAAGGCGAAGCTACGGTGAGGGATGTCTTGGAACATCTCGACCATGCAGTCAAGGTGATGGGAATCGACCATGTGGGTATAGGTACTGACTTTGATGGCGACGGTGGAGTGCGCGGAATGGCTTCGTCGGCTGATTTCGTCAATTTCACCCGTATGCTCATGGCAAAGCGATATAGCGAACAAGACATACAGGCTATACTCGGAGGAAACTTCCTCAGACTGATGGCCGATATCCAGAAAAACAGAAAATAATATATTATTATGAAATATTTTTGTAGTTCAAGGAGTTCATGGAGTTTAAAGGAGTTAAAGACAATAGTATTTTCGCTTCCTTGGAGATTTATCATGGACAAAACATACGTCTTTAACTCCCTTAACTCCCTTAACTCCTTTAACTTCCCATATTTGCTAAAACTGAGTTATATATATATAGCCGTCTTTTGGTTGGCATCATGTGGCAATTCCAAGAAGACCGTTGTTGAGGCTGTTGCCGTAGGGCCAGAGTTCTCAGCCGACAGTGCATACATTTATTGTGCCGCCCAATGTGACTTTGGTCCGCGACTTATGAATACCGAAGAGCACGACAAGTGTGGCGACTGGATAGAGGCTAAGTTCAGGCAATTTGGCATGACCGTCAGTCGTCAGGAGACTATTGTCAAGGGATATGACGGCACTCCGCTCAAATGCCGCAATATAATTGCCCGTTTTCGTCCTGATAACAAGGAGCGCATTCTGCTTTGTGCGCATTGGGACAGCCGTCCTTGGGCCGACAACGATCCCGACAGCACCAACTGGCGCAAACCGGTGATAGGAGCCAACGACGGAGCGAGCGGTGTGGCAGTAATGCTTGAGATAGCACGCCTTCTGCAGCATGCCGACAGTGTTAATGTAGGAGTGGATTTCGTGTGTTTCGATGCCGAGGACTGGGGAGTGCCGCAATGGAGTGACACAAACTATAATGGTGACTCGTGGGCTCTTGGAGCGCAGTATTGGGCAGAGAAAGCCCATAGCGAAGGTTATAAGGCGCGCTTTGGCATATTGCTCGACATGGTGGGTGGCATAGGTGCGATGTTCCATCGTGAGGCATTCTCACAACAGTATGCCTCAACTATTGTTGACAAGGTGTGGGCAGCTGCCAAGGTGGCGGGATACAGCAGCTTGTTCCCGGATGCCGATGGCGGTATGATTACCGACGACCATGTGCCTGTCAACGAGAAAGCCAATATCCCTACAGTGGATATCATCCCCTTCTATGCCAACTGCGAGCAAAGCTCGTTTGGTCCTACATGGCATACCATTAACGACACCATGGAGAACATAGACCGCAATACCCTCAAGGCAGTGGGACAGACAGTCATACAGGTTATTTTCTCAGAATAAGTCCGAGTGGATTCTGACAATATTTACCTTTGAAGTAATCCAACGTCATGCGGTTGATGTCATGGCGTAGTTGCAATGCCTCTTTTGATTGGTCGGGCAGGGCGAGCGGACTATTTTCCACACGAACGTTGAGAGTGTTGTCGAATAGGTGTATGTGCATGGTCACCTTACCCTCCACCTTGGTCACCTCCACGGTTCCCGTAAGCAGACTGTCAATCACTTGTCTCATCCTGCCGGCATCGGTATTTATTATGAAGGAGTCAACGTTGGAGTCGATAGCGAACGTTGCTTCAGGGCATTTTGCTTCAGCCGCAATTATTGCATCGCGGCACATCTGAATGAAGTCCCAATCTGATATCTGCCACTTGGTCATACCGGCTTCAAGACGCGAGAAGTCGAGCACTCCATTTACAAGATACATCAGCAGTTGGGTGTCCTTGCGTATTATGTCGGCAAATTGTGTGCGCTCTTCCATTGTGAGTGTAGTGTCATTGGCAAGTGAGGTGGAGAATCCCACCACTGTGTTCAATGGCGTTCGTATGGCGTGACTCATATTGGTAAAGAAACTGTCCTTCTGACGGTTATGTTCCTCAGCCTCGGCAAGAGCATCCTGTGTCTTCATGCGAGCCTTTTTCAGTTTAAGGCTCGACATGAACAGTCTTGCGAGGATTATCACCATGAGCAGTGTTACCACCGCCATGATTATGATAACCGCCATGTTTCTGTTGGCACGCAGTTGCTCAGCTTCGGCCTTCATAGTGTTAAGTCGGCTTATGTTACCAAGTTCTTCAACCTGCTTCTCAGATATAGAGTTGTTGATGGAGTCGGTCATGTAATCCACCTTCTTGTATAATTCAAGAGCCTTGTCATATTGTTTGCATTCATACAGAATGTCGGCACGCTGACGCAAGCATTGCATAGTGTTGGCAAACTTCACCACGTTCTTCTTCGACATCACAAGAGCCTTGTCGTTGAGTTCGAGTGCCTCGTCATATCTGCCCATCTTCATCATCATATAGCACTGTGCGTTGACGAGCAGTGACTTGTAGTTGGGGTAGGTGAGCTTCTCATTATATTGTTTGGCGAGTTTCTCATGCTCTCTTGCCTTGGCGAAGTTCTTCACCGACGACCAATATAATATGTGGCAGTATTCCACAAACAGGCGATGGTCGTTGAGTGTTATAGCCATCTCGGGTGTCTGTTTGATCATATTTTCGATCACTGTGTCAATCTCCTTGAGAGGCTCCTTCATCATTGGGTATTTGTCGATGGTGATGTAGTAGTTGAGAATCTGCATGATTACCGTGAACTGCATCGAGAGATCACTCGATTGGTACATCAGCTTGTGGGCACTATGCAGCACCTTGTCGGCCTCATGCCATCTGCGTGTGCCGATATATGAAAGCGACATACATATATATGCCTTCACCATACCGTCCTTGTAGCCTTGCTTTTGGGCAAGTTTAAGCATATTGTTCGCCTCGTCGAGTGCATATTCGAATCTCTCGTTGTATATGTAGGTATTGACGAGTGTGTATTGCATCTCGAAGAACAGGTTCCATTTCTTGCATTTCCTTGCCACCTTCATACCATAGTTGGCCCAATACACCACACTGTCCAGACGGTCGTCGTACATATAGTGGTGGTTGACGATAAATGCCAATGCCATTGCCTGCATTGTGTCAACCTTCAGTCGTTTGGCTTCGTCGAGCATCATCATGGCATCGTTTACTCCCTCGGGCCGTAGCTGTGAGACACTCACAAGTTCGGATACCTTGGTAAGACGTTCCTTGCCGTGAGGCAGCTTGTTTACCTCGCGTCTGAGGCTGTCCACGAGTGCGTCCTCGCTTGTCTGTGCCGGGGCAGATAGGATTGAGATGGCAAGTGCCAATAGGATAATCAGTCGTTTCATGCCTTTGCCTCCTTTCTGTCTATAGGATGAGTGAAGCAGAATCTCGCACCGTCGTTGTAATCAGGGTCCACCCATATCTTTCCTCCTAAACGCTCGATGATGAGTCGGCAGATGGATAGTCCGAGTCCTGTGCCTTGTGCGTTCTCGTCGAGTTTCTCAAATCGGTTGAATATTTTTTCACGCTTTTCTGGCGCTATGCCGCATCCTGTATCGGTGACGCTGAACAGTGCCGCATTGCCCTCTTTAGTTAGTGTCAACACAATGCTTCCCTTGTCGGTGAACTTATTTGCATTCACAAGCAGGTTGATAAGCATCTGTTGCAGTCGAGCCTTGTCGGTGGATAGTGTCAGCGTGTCAAGGTCTGACTCGAATCGTATTTCGGCAGCCGTGCGCTTCACCTTATCCACTGTCTCCACCACGTTGCGGCATATCTCAACGGCATCCTGTTCTTCAATCTTAAACTGCATTTCCCCGTTTTGCTGTCTTGAGAAATCCACCACGTCGTTGATGAGTTTCAGGAGCAAGTCGGAGTTTTGGTGGATGATTGCCTCAAACTGTTGTCTTGTCTCGTTGTCGAGATTGTCCTCAGCGAGAATTGCTGAGAATCCGGCGAGAGCATTAAGTGGGGTGCGTATCTCATGACTCATGTTAGAGAGAAACAGACTTTTCAGGTGCATCGAGTTTTCAGCCACCTTGCGTGCCTCGTTCAGTTCTTCCCTCGACTTCTTCAGTCGGCGGTTGTATTTTCTGCTTACTACAATACCGACACCTAACAAGAGCAGCACCACCACGAGTCCAATGATGTAATATGCCATAATCATCGACTTTTCCTCGTTGATGCTCAACTGCTCTTGGGCAACCATATTGGCATTTCGCTCCTTGTTAATCTTGGTGCGATAGCTCTGCACACTTATCGAGTCGCGGTTGGCGTTGATCTTGCGATAAGCGTCACATTCGGTCTTTGCTTCATCCACACTGTCTCTTGCCTGTTCCACGCCTATTGGTGAGGCGGTGGTACAGAAAACCGACATCAGAACAATCGGGATGATTTTCTTAAATAGTGGTTTTTTCATCTTCGTTTAATTTTTATTAATGTGTTAGATCGG
>JBJEAY010000642.1:0-6590 GCA_051869575.1 Prevotella sp.
TATGGTATGACACCCCGGGGGTATTCTTTGAAGAGTCATTGCCCATTGGCAACGGAAAACTCGGAGCCCTGATATATGGAGGCACCGAGGATAATATGATACAGTTTAATGACATCACCTTCTGGACAGGAAAACCCGTCAACCGCAATGACGACGAGGGGGCGCACAAGTGGATTCCGGAAATCAGGAAAGCCCTTTTCAATGAGGACTATAAGTTGGCGGATTCACTGCAACTGCATGTGCAAGGCAATAACTCGCAGTTCTATCAGCCACTTGCCACTATGCATATCATCGACGACAACACCACGGCTGCTACGGGATACTATCGCGAACTTGACATCGACAGTGCTCTCTGTCGCGATACATATATAAAAGGTGGAGTGAGATACACAAGGGAATACTTCGCCTCCAATCCCGACAAGATGATTGCCATGAGGATAAGGGCCGACCGCAAAGGAGCAATCAACTGCCTTCTATCGCTCACATCACTCGTCCCACACAAGGTAAAGAGTAGCCAAACGTCCACCTCGGGAGACCACAGAGGAGCTGTCGGGAGTCTGTCGGCTTCTCTCACCATCAACGGACACGCCACTGGCGACCCCATGAACAGTATTCACTTCTCAGGCATACTGACGGCAAGGACTGATGGGGGAAAAATACTGACAAGCGACTCCACCATACTTATCAATGGAGCCACCGAAGCCGTGGTGTATTTCGTTAACGCCACCAGTTTCAACGGCTTTGACAAACATCCAGTCAACGAGGGAGCAAGATATATCGAACAAGCAGCCGACGACGCATGGCATTTGGTGAATTATTCTTACGACCAACTGCGCGAGCGACATATTGCCGACTACAAGTCTATATACGACAGATTCCAACTGACACTTGGCAATGCCACCTTCGACACTCAGCGCACTACGGCACAACAGCTCAAGGACTATACCGACAATAAGGGAGGCAACACATATCTTGAGACACTCTATGCGCAATACGGCAGATACCTGCTCATCAGTTGCTCACGCACTCCGGGTGTTCCCGCCAACTTGCAAGGACTGTGGACACCTCACCTGTGGTCGCCATGGAGGGGCAACTATACGGTGAACATCAATCTCGAAGAAAACTATTGGCCAGCAGAAGTGGCTAACATGGCGGAGATGGCGATGCCACTCGATAACTTCATAGCGGCATTGGCAGCCAACGGAAAATATACAGCAAAGAACTACTACGGAATCACAGAGGGCTGGTGCTCAAGCCATAACAGCGACATCTGGGCAATGACCAATCCCGTGGGAGAAAAGCGCGAATGGCCGGAATGGGCCAATTGGAACATGGGTGGCGCATGGCTTGTCAATGCATTGTGGGATCATTATCTGTTCAGTCTCGACACCGACTATCTTCGCTCTACGGCATATCCGCTGATGAAGGGGGCGGCTGAGTTCTGTATGGCATGGCTCATTCCCAATCCCAACAAGCCCGACGAACTGATAACTGCTCCTTCGACATCGCCCGAGAATGAATACAAAACCGACAAGGGCTACCACGGAATGACAATGTATGGCGGAACTGCCGACCTTGCCATTATCCGCGAATTGCTCATAAATACCATCAAGGCAGCCAAGGCTCTTGGCATTGACAAAGAGCTAAGGGCAAAGATGACTAATTGCCTCAACAAGCTCCACCCCTATCAGATTGGCAGCAGGGGAAATCTACAGGAATGGTATTACGACTGGGAAGACTGGGACTGGAAACATCGCCACCAGTCGCACCTTATCGGACTCTATCCCGGAAGACATATAACCGACGGACAGCCTGAGTTTATGAATGCATGTCGTAAATCCCTGGAAATCAAAGGCGACGAGACGACAGGATGGAGCACAGGATGGCGTATCAACCTATGGGCGCGACTCAAGGATGCCAAACAGGCATACCATATCTACCAAAAACTGCTGACATACGTTAGTCCCGACAACTACAAAGGCGAGGACAAACGACGCTCGGGAGGCACATACCCGAATCTCTTTGATGCCCACCCACCCTTCCAGATCGACGGCAACTTTGGAGGAACAGCGGGAGTATGCGAGATGCTGGTTCAGAGTGATGGCGACACCATTACCCTACTTCCTGCTCTGCCCGAAACATGGAAAGACGGAAGCGTGAGCGGCATTCGTGCACGCGGAGGATATGAAATATCAATGAAATGGAACAACTCCAAGGTGACGGAACTGACACTGAAGTCGGTGAAGAAAGGCATTGTCACCCTTAATGTCAACGGCGGCAGCAAGACCGTGAAGACCAAGGCTGGCAAGGCCATAAGAATAATATAACACATCAACAACCATGAACAAGGAACACATCAGAAACACCAATTTTCGCATAGCGCAGGAAGATCACTCTGAATCCGACTTCATTGCCAACGACATCATATTGAGCGACAAACTGACATCGCTTGCCATTGATGCGCAACCAAGGAGGATGACGTTTATCCTCGTGGCACTATGCACAGAGGGTAGTGCGCAGTTTACTATCGACACCCAAAAGCATGATGTGCAAAAGAATGACATCATTATCATCTCCGACCGTCACGTCATTGACAACTATGTTGCATCAAGCGATGCCAACGGTCTTGCCATGATGCTGTCGGTGAACTTCTTCTACGAGGTTGTTAACGACGTAAGGGATCTGTCGCTGCTTTTCCTTTTCTCGCGTAATCATCCCGTGGTGTCGCTCAATGAGGATGAGGTTCAGACATTCAAGGATTATTTCTTCTTCCTCAAGAAAAAGGTGGCGGAAACAAACAACCACTTCAAGCGCGACCTTGTGCGCACTATGGTGTTGGCAATGTTCTACGACCTCAGCAACGTCATCTATCGCGTGCAGCAGGTGGAAAACAAAAGACAGACAAGGGCAGATGCCATATTCACACAATTTATCAAACTTGTAGAGGACAATTACAAGCACGAACGTAGGGTGAGCTGGTATGCCGAACAGATGTGCATAACGCCCAAATACCTGTCGGAGACGGTAAAGTCGGTGAGCAAAAACACTCCAAACGAATGGATTGACAAGTATGTCACACTCGAAGCCCGGGTACTGCTGAAGACATCAACAATGACCATAAAGGAGATTTCCGACGAACTGCATTTCGCCAACCAGTCGTTCCTCGGCAGGTTCTTCAAGGAGCATGTGGGCATGTCTCCATCGGCTTATCGCAAGCAATAGGCAAGAAAAAAGACACCCAAAAGGCATTAAATCCCAAAAATGATACAAATAATAAAGTATTAGCTACAAATTTGCAGTTCATTCTGCGAATATATTCTTAACTTTGCACCCAAAACTTTCGCACTTATGAACAATAACAAAATAATATCTGACTATTATCAGAAAAACATTGCAGAGATGAGAGGATTTGCAAGGAAAATCGTCAAGAACGATTTCATTGCAGAGGATATTGTGCAGGACTGCTTTGTCAGGATGCTCAATATCAAGGGTCTTATCATCGAACGCAGTTTGCCCGCACTTGTTCATAAGACACTTCTCAACATGTGTTTCGACTATGTCAGGCATTGTTCCTATAAACGACAAGCGTGCCAAGGACTCGCGTCCACCCAATCCACTTGGCATGATATGGAATCAGAGATATATGCCCACGACATAAGCGAGAAACTTGAAAAGGGCATTTCAACAATGTCACCACGTTATCAAATCATATACAGAATGAGCATATTCGAAGGAAAGAAGGTGGCTGATATAACCGAAACCTTGGGAATAAGTTACAAGGCTGCCGAGAACTGTTTGGGACGAGCACGCGCCGAAATGCGCTCTTTTATGAGATTCACCTTAATGCAAATGGCAAGGTAAACGTCGCCATAAATGATAATTTCCCCTATAAACTTCATAATAAATGGTGCTAAAGGTTAAAAACATTTAGCACGACAAAAATTTATGCCAAAAAGCTTGGTTTTGTTTCCAAAAAGCATTAATTTTGCAGCGTTTTAGAAATAAAGTTATGGTTGGATATATAGAATTCAAAGAACGATTACAGATTGAAGGATGTTTTTCAATACATCAGGCAAGGAATTATTTCCCTGCTTTTGACAGGAATAGTCTTACACGATGGACCAAAAAGGGACTTCTCGTTAGACTAAGGCAGGGGTGGTATGCCTTCCCTGATATGATTCAGCGTTCGGAATTCTCACGATATGTCGCCGGCAAGATTTACAATCCGTCGTATGTGAGTCTCCGCACGGCTCTCAGCATATATGGCATGATACCAGATGAGGTGACAAGCATCACATCCGTAACAACACTAAAGACCGCTCATTTCGAAAATGACTTCGGTCAGTATTCATATCAAAACGTCAAATCTGAGTTATTCTTTGGTTACAAACCAGTGATGTTGCCACCCGACAAGTCAACATTCAATTCGCCATCACAGACTTGGATGCTCGCCCTTCCCGAAAAGGCACTCTTAGACTTGCTCTATCTTTATCCTTTTTATGACAATGAGGAGGAGTTGGAACGTCTGAAACTGGATGAGAATTTCATTACCAAACGTCTCGACGTGGAGCGTCTCGGCAATTATCTCGGACAGATGCGCAACAAAGCCCTCGACTCCAGGGTAAGAAAGCTGCTGAAGATATACGACCTCTGATGGAATGTCGAAGAATATGTGCGTCAACCCTACATTAAGCAAATATCTTGATTATAAGCATGTTATAGCAAAAAAATGTAGGGTGAAGGGGTAACGACGAAATTCTTCTGCATTCAAAGAAATAAATAATAAATGAATAAAAATCGAAGATTATTTTGCGTATTTGGGAAATAATTATTAATTTTGCAACCGTTTTCGAAACACATTTAAAATGTGACCATTGAAGTATTCATAAAATTTAGTATAGATTTTCATCGATGTTTAAAAAGTTTCATGGCTTCCACCTCTTGGAACGCCACCACAACGAACAGGTGAAGCGACTCAACGAGCGACTTCCCGAGTATTTGAAGAGTACGGCCATCAAGGCCGCAGTAGTAATCCTCGCTACACTGTTGATATGGAATTTGCCATCGACAAGTTTCGGCATTGAGGGACTAACTGTTGTCCAGCAGCGAATCATCGCCATCTTCGCCTTCGCCACATTGGCATGGGTGCTTGAGGTGGTGCCGGCATGGGCGACATCCGTTGCAGTCATCGGACTACTGCTGATATTCACGAGCGACAGTGGATTCATACTCATGTGCGACCCCGACACCGTAGGCACATTGCTGAGCTACAAGTCGGTAATGGCAACCTTTGCCGACCCTGTTATCATGCTGTTCATCGGAGGATTCATCCTCGCCATCGCTGCCGGTAAGACGGGTATCGACGCCCATCTTGCCAAGGTGTTGTTGCGCCCCTTTGGTAGCAAGAGCGAAAACGTGCTCCTTGGCTTCTTGCTCATCACGGGATTGTTCTCAATGTTCGTGTCAAACACAGCCACAGCCGCAATGATGCTCACATTCCTCGCCCCAGTGTTCAAGCAGTTGCCGCCCGAGGGCAAGGGACGCATGGCAATGGCACTGAGTATCCCCGTGGCAGCCAACCTCGGCGGTATGGGTACGCCTATCGGCACACCTCCCAACACTATTGCCCTGAAGTATCTGAACGACCCCGAGGGACTTAACCTTGGCATAGGATTCGGCGAGTGGATGATGTTCATGTTCCCGCTCGTCATCGTGCTCCTTCTGTTGAGCTGGTTTATCATCAAGAAGCTCTATCCGTTTACCCAGAAGACCATTGAACTGAAGATTGAAGGCGAACTGAAGCATAACTTCAAGACAAAGGTGGTGATAGTGTCATTTATCCTCACCGTGGCACTCTGGCTCTTGGATAGCGTGTCGGGCATCAACTCATATACAGTTGCCCTCGTGCCGTTTGTGATATTCTCGCTGACAGGCGTTATCGACCGCCGCGATTTGGAGGAAATCAACTGGTCGGTAATCTGGATGGTGGCTGGAGGATTTGCCCTGGGATATGCCCTCAACGGTTCGGGACTCGCCAAGCAGGCAGTGTCGAGCATTCCGTTCGGAGAGTTCTCGCCGGTGGCTATTCTCATCTTGGCTTGTTTGATATGCTATGCCTTGTCCAACTTCATCAGCAACTCCGCCACGGCAGCCCTTCTCATGCCAATCCTCACGGTGGTATGTCTTGCCATGGGCGACAAGCTCGACGTCATCGGCGGCACATCCACAGTGCTCATCAGTGTAGCCGTGGCAGCGTCAAGTGCAATGGTGCTCCCCATCTCCACTCCGCCCAATGCCCTTGCCTTTGCCACCAACCTCATCTCTCAGAAGGACATGGCACGCATAGGTCTCATCATCGGCATCATGTCGATGGTATTAGGCGTTTCACTCCTATACCTGTTGGGAACGATGCACGTTATTTAATAAATAATTAACTCAACTTTCGCAAGTAGGGGAATTTGTTGGTAGTTAAGGAGTTAAGGAGTTAACTCCTTAACTCCCCAAAAGTTGAGCATATGCGAAACTTAAGTAAATAACTGAAGATACTGTGATAATTCCCAAGCTTCCACAAGGAAAAATTGAACAATTGT
>JBJEAY010000643.1:0-6562 GCA_051869575.1 Prevotella sp.
GCTCCTTGTCGTTCACCTGCTTGGCGAGCCATTCCGTACCCTTGTCGGTGAGGTCGCACGAGTTGAGTTTCTCGTCAACCACGAAGTATAGCGGTTCCACGCACTCCGGCATGCGTCGGTTGTTGTTTTCCATATAAATCTCCTCGGTCTTGAGCATACCAGCCTTGATACCTTCCTCGGAGAGATACTTGATGAGGGGCTTGTTCTTGGGCAGCGACTTGTGAGAGCGATAGAGCGAGAGGAATCCCTCCTCAATCAGTTTGGAGTCGTTCTTAGCCTTACCCTCGGTGATCTTCTGCTTTGCCTCGGCGAGGAACTGAGTGGCGAGCTTGCGCTGCACCTCCACGAGTTTCTCCACGAGTGGCTGATACTCCTCGAACATCTGGTCGTCGCCCTTGGGCACCGGACCTGAGATAATGAGCGGAGTACGCGCGTCGTCGATAAGCACTGAGTCAACCTCATCGACGATGGCATAGTTGTGGGATCGCTGCACGAGGTCGTCGGGCGAGTTGGCCATATTGTCGCGCAGATAGTCGAAACCAAACTCGTTGTTGGTACCGAAGGTGATGTCTGCCTGATAAGCCATGCGGCGGGCGTGGGAGTTGGGTTGGTGCTTGTCGATACAATCCACCGACAGACCATGGAACATATAGAGCGGTCCCATCCACTCAGAGTCACGCTTGGCGAGATAGTCGTTCACGGTTACGACATGCACACCGTTGCCCGTGAGGGCGTTGAGGAACACCGGCAGAGTGGCGACGAGCGTCTTACCCTCACCAGTAGCCATCTCGGCAATCTTTCCCTGATGAAGTACGACACCACCGAAGAGCTGTACATCATAGTGCACC
The DNA here is from genome assembly GCA_051869575.1 of Prevotella sp. Taxonomy (GTDB): domain Bacteria; phylum Bacteroidota; class Bacteroidia; order Bacteroidales; family Bacteroidaceae; genus Prevotella. The sequence continues at coordinate 849 of JBJEAY010000643.1, forward strand.
ATCTCCCATTTGAGGTCGTTGCCTCCGGCAGTCCAGTGGTTGTGATAGATGGCCTTGTCGCCGTCGATGGTGATAAAGTCCTTGCGTGGGTCAGCAGCCAATTCGCGGTCGAAGTCAGTGGCTGTCACCACCGTCTCCTCGTTGGTGGCAAATCTCTTGGCTGTCTCCTTTACGATGGCGAACACCTCGGGCATCACCTCGTTGAGCTTGTCCTCGAAGATGTCGAGTATCTCCTTCTCAATCTTGTCAATCTGTGCGAAGATGTCGGCACGCTCGTCGATGGGCGTGTCTTCGATTGTAGCCTTCAGGTCGTCAATCTGCTTGCGCTTCTCAACGGCAGACTCCTGTATGTGCTTTCTTATCTCCTGTGTCCTTGCACGGAGAGCGTCGTTGTCGAGTTTTTCGATCTCTGGAGACACTGCCTTCACCTTCTCCACGAACGGTTGAATGAGCTTCATGTCCCTTGTTGACTTGTCACCGAAAAGTGACTTCAATAACTTTGTAAAATTCATATCTTATTCTTCTTTTTTTATTCCTATAATTAAAATTCCGTGCAAAATTACGAAAAAAATTCCGTAATCGTGCATAAATCACTGATTATTTGCGTTTTTTAGTCAAAACAATGGTTCAGAAGAGCATGCATTGGGTGCCCTGATGCGTATTGACTTGGCAATTGTGGGTGCAATGCGGTCGGTGGTGACGTTATCTACAATGCGTTCCGCCTTCACTCCACAGCCGAACATTATTATAGGAAATTGTATGAACGAGGCACGCGAGAGAGTGTTCTCCATATTGTCCTCGTTGAGTATGCGCCAGCCCGGGTTCACCTCCACGAGAATGTCGCCGCAGCGTTCCTGTGCAAATCCGTTGCGAATCCTGTAGATGTTGGGGTTGGTGTTGGAGAGCAGTTGCAGTCCTGTATATACCGAGCGTATTCCTGCCGACATGGCGAGAAACTCCTGTGCCCTCTGTGTAGCGTCGGCAATACTGATGCGCTTGTTTTCGAGCAGTTGGTGGTTGAGGTATATCTGATTGCCGAAATACGAATCCACATATCGTGCCTGTCCCCACAGCGCACCGTAGTACATATTGAGCAGGTTGGCTGTGCGGTTGATGTAGAAGATGCCTGTGGGCACTTTATACTTAGCGTAGTCGTTGCCCTCCTCGTCGCAATATCCCGTACTTGTCACTACGTAGAGCACGTTCTTCTGTCCCACGATAAGTTCTATGCCGCTGATGAGGGCGGCTATCTGCTTGTCGAGTCTCACGTAGGTATCTTGCAGTTCGAGTTGGCACTCGTTGACGGTGCGGTGGTCGAAGTTGCCGGCATAGTATGTGACGTTGAGCAAGTCGGTGATGCCGTCTTGCCCCATATCGGTGCTTTTGATGCAATGCAGTGCGGTCTTCGTCACGTTGTCGTTGACGAGCGCGCTTGCCTTGTATTCCCGGTATCTGCGGTCGCTGTTGAACTTATGCGAGAAGGTAGTCTGTGCACTGCTGCCCATGAAATATGTAAAACTGCCCGTGAAGTAGTTGTCGGGCGTCCATGCCTTGTTGGCAATCTCCTTGGCGGCAGGGTAGAGCCGGTTGTATTCCTTCGCCCATTTGGGCAGTTCCTTCCCGTAGTATGCCGACGAGCACCATTCTCCGCTCTCATCGTCAAGCCAGATTGCTCCGTCGGCTGCATGTCCAGCCGAGAGTACAGCAGCGTCGCGTGTGGGAGCTATGGAATACACGATAGCCTTGCCTTGGGAATACACCTTGAGTTCGTCGCCGATGGTACTTGTGAGCACGTTCTTAGGTGATGTACCCTTAGCCGTGCCGATACCCTTCGCCTTGTCGTCGTCCACGCAATATACGGGGCGCAGTGTGTTGCGGTCGAGCCATCGCTCGCCCACTATACTATTATAATAAGGTGTAGTGCCTGTCATGATAGCCGTTATCGCCGATGCCCGGTCGATAGGCTGGAAGGGGTAGGAGGCGTTGCTATATACACGCCCCTCGGTGAGCAGTCGCTTAAACCCATAGCTGCCGTAGAGTGGCGAGAAAGCCTCCATATAGTCGGAGCGCAACTGGTCGATGGTGATATTCACCACCAAGCGCGGTGCCGACTGAATGACCTGTGCCTCCAGTCGGGCGGCATAGGCGAGGGCCACTAAGAGAGTAAGTGAAAACTGTCTTTTGTTCATAATTTGAAATGAGTTATACAACGAGTGAGCAATGTGGCTGCAACGAGAGTCATACCCTCGGCATAATCTTGCAATGCTCCACCTATGAAAAACAGTATTATTAATGCCAATGAAATCTTCCAGTAAAGTCGATCCTGCTTCTTGCGCCATAGTCTGACGATGAAGAACAGGGGCAGAGGATTGAGCAGCAATATCTGCAGGTTGGTGCTCGTGGTGGGATGTTGCGAGAACATCAGGGCGAGGATGAATATGCCGGCTAACCCCGTGAGTGTCATGAGTATGGTGTCCCAAATGCGGAAAACCCTCTTTCGGCGCAGTTCCGTCACCATCAATGCCACTGCAATGAGGAGCAGTATGAAGGCACACTCAATAGGACTGAGCGGGAATGGCTGTTCGACAATCTGCACTCCGGGCACCACGGCATTGCGCGACTCCTTGACGAGCGGACGGAAGATACCGTCGCTCATTATCTGTGCCTTCTCGGCGTCAATCATCATATTGTCGGGCAGGAACTGATGTTCCCTTGAACTGATGTGCCTGTCGGCACCAAAGCCGAGACAGAGGTCAACACCAAATTTCGCCCACGGATACTTCGAAGTGTATTGATGAAGCATCTCGCGGTAGGTCTGCTCTTGCTCGCCGCTCACATATTTTATCTTTCCCTGTATGCTGCGCTCAATCATGTCGCGAGCCCTTGTGGTGCAGTTGTCATAGAGGCAGTTGTAGCGATACACCTTGTTCTCGTCCTTATAGTTGACGGCAAGTGCATGATATAGCGCAGCCTTCTCCTGGGTGGTCATATTTATCACCTGCTCCGTCACCTGACTGCCCCTCTGCCTGTATTCCTCGGCGAAATACCTGAACGGGCACACACCAAGTTCGTAATCGGTGAGTCCGAAGAGGAAACGCAGTGGGAAGAAAGGCTGGTTGAAGTTGAACACACCGTAATTGAACGCCAAGTCCTCGCCTGTGCGCAAATCGTGATATCTGATGGCTGAATGACCATAAAGGGCATAAATCTTAGTTCCCGGTGCACAAGTCAACAGACTGACTTCTATGGAGTCAGACTCTTGAGAATAGGCTAACTGACTGACAATCAGCGCAAAAACGCCAATAAGCAGCTTTTTGTATATATCTTTAATCTTTTTCACGGTGCAAATTTAATGTCTTTTTTTCGAAAAACATTCGATTATCTCGATTTTTTTCAATAATTTTGCACCCTGAAATTGAATTTAATATAAATGAACCTCATAATTGACGCAGGAAACACCTGTATCAAGTTGGCGGCATTCAAGGGTGACGACCCCGTTGAAGTATGCCGCATGGACTACGACGAGCTCTCCAAGTTCGGTCGTTTCACCACCTCTTACCCCTTCCGTAGGGGTATAGTGTCGTCGGTGGTTGATATGCCTCAATCGCTTGAGGCAGCTATTGCCGCATTGCCTTTCGATGTGGTGCGACTTGTGCCGGGAGTGACGCCCGTCCCCTTGCGCATCAAGTATGCCACCCCCCACACACTCGGTGCCGACCGCTTGGCAGCCGCCGTTGGGGCATACGCCAAGGGCAAGGGTAGGGAAGTGCTTGTCATCGACATGGGCACATGTATCACCTACGATTTTGTCAATGCCGACGGAGAGTATATTGGCGGAAATATCTCGCCAGGACCCAAACTCAGGCTCAAGGCCCTCAACGCATATACATCCCGACTGCCTTTGGTGAGTCGTCATGGCTATATTCCCGAGATGGGCGATAGCACCGAAACGGCAATAAGAAGTGGCGTAGTAAATGGTATAAGACGTGAAATTGAGGGCTATATAAGTGATTTTTTATTAAAATATCCCAATCTTTTTGTTTATTTAACGGGAGGAGTGCATCTTGATTTGCACATTTCAGAAAAAATGCGCATCTTTGCAGATGATTTCATTGTCCCCTATGGGTTAAACCGGATCTTAGAGTACAAGAATTAGACATATTTTATACATTTAATGAAGAAGATAACAATAGTCGCACTAATGTGCGCAGCAGTATTAACAGCTAACGCTCAGAGCGGAACAAATTCGCCCTACAGCCAGTATGGCCTTGGCGTGTTGTCCGACCAGTCGCAGGGCTTCAACCGTGGCATGAACGGATTGGGATTGGGAATGAGATTCTCCAATCAGGTCAACACCCTCAACCCTGCATCATATTCGGCAGTGGATTCGCTGACGATGATTTTCGACGCAGGCTTGTCGGGACAGGTCACCAATTTCAAGGAGGGTGGACGCAAGCTCAATGCCAACAATGCCGACTTCGAGTATGTTGTCGGTTCGTTCCGCCTGTTCCCAAAGATTGGTATGACCTTCGGTATATTGCCGTTCACCAACATTGGCTACAACTATAGTGGCAAGAGCACTGTGGGCATCGATTCCGAGGGACAGCCGTCATCCACTTCCACTGAGACGCACAGCGGTGAGGGTGGTATCCATCAGGCATTTATCGGTGCGGGATGGAATATATACAAGGGATTGTCCATCGGTGCTAACGTCGGTTATCTGTGGGGCTCTTACGACAAGAGCGTTACTGTCACCAACAGCGATGCATACGTCAACACCGTCATGCGCACCTATTCTGCCACGGTGAGGAGCTATAAGATAGACTTAGGTTTGCAATGGCAGCATCAGTGGGACAAGAAGAATGTCACCACACTTGGTGTGACATACGGACTCGGACACAGCCTTAACAGCGACCCCGAACTCATCACTGCCATCAGTAATCCACAGACGAGTGTGGCTACCTATGACACAGTGCGCGTGGCCGACGGACTGCATCTTCCGTCCTCCTTTGGCGTGGGTATGGCATGGACATACAACAACTCGCTCACTGTGGGTGTTGACTATACATTGCAGAAGTGGGGCAGTTGTGATTATCCCCAGCTCAATACCACTACGGGTGAATATCAACGTGTGAGCGATGCGCTGAAAGACCGTCACAAGGTTACTCTTGGAGCGCAGTGGATTCCCAATCCCATGAGCCGCAAGTTCCTTAATCGTGTAAACTATCGTTTTGGAGTGTCCTACAATACCCCATACGTCAAGGTCAATGGTCAGGATGGTCCCAAGGAATTTAGTGTAAGTGCCGGTTTTGGTATTCCTATTGTCAATTATTGGAACAACCGCTCGATGTTCAATATCAGTGCCCAGTGGGTGAAAGCTTCTGCCAAGGATCTCATCACCGAGAACACTTTCAGAATCAACATCGGATTGACGTTCACTGAGAGCTGGTTTATGAAGTGGAGAGTTAAGTGATCTAATAATCGGACGGGTCCGATTATTAGATATTAAAGAATTAAAATATTAAAATATTAAAATATTAAAGAATTAAAGTTTTGACACGGATTTCACGGCATAATATATATATATATATAATAAGGTGGTGAAGTCGGGCAGCGTGCTGCTCTTCTTCCTTTTCCTCCTCATGGCGTCATGCTCTGAGGAGAAGGAGCATATAGCCCCTGCCATACATGACCGCGACTCGGTGTCGATGATG
>JBJEAY010000644.1:0-6536 GCA_051869575.1 Prevotella sp.
TGAGCAGACGTTGTCGCGGCCTGTCGCCTGTGTGAGGTCGAGATAGAGTTGGTCGGCATAGAATGGGGCAAACGGAGCCAACAGCTTGGCTACCGTCTCAAGACAGGTGTAGAGAGTCTGATAAGCCGACAGTTTGTCCTGACTCATCTCCTTGCCCCAGAAACGCTTGCGGTTCAGACGTACATACCAGTTGCTGAGGTCGTCATTGACGAAGGCGTCGATAAGACGTCCAGCGCGTGTCGGGTCGTAATTCTGCAGTTCCTTGTCAACACCCTTCACGAGCGAATGAAGCACCGACAAAATCCAGCGGTCAATCTCGGGACGCTCTGCCAATGGCACTTCGGGCTGCGAATAGTCGAATCCATCCACATTGGCATAGAGGCTGAAGAATGAGTATGTATTATATAAGGTGCCGAAGAACTTGCGTCTCACCTCATCCACTCCCTCGGGGTCGTACTTGAGGTTGTCCCAAGGCTCTGAGTTGGTCATCATATAGAAGCGCACTGGGTCGGCTCCGTATTTCTCAATCTGGTCGAACGGATTCACCACATTGCCCACATGCTTTGACATCTTGTTGCCCTTGGCATCAAGCACAAGTCCCGAGGAGATGACGTTCTTGAATGCCACTGAGTCGAACACCATTGTGGCGATGGCATGCAGAGTGAAGAACCATCCGCGGGTCTGGTCAACACCCTCGTTGATGAAGTCGGCAGGGAATGCCTTGCCCTCGTCAATCATCTCCTTGTTCTCAAACGGATAGTGGATCTGAGCGTAAGGCATCGAACCAGAGTCAAACCATACGTCGATGAGGTCGCTCTCACGCTTCATCGGCTTGCCGCTCTCGCTTACAAGCACGATATTGTCAACGTATGGGCGATGGAGGTCTATCTTGTCGTAGTTCTCCTGTGAATAGTCACCGGGCACGAATCCCTTGTCCTTCAGCGGGTTGCTCTGCATTACTCCTGCAGCAACGGCCTTCTCTATCTCGTCATAGAGTTCCTGCATACTGCCAATGCACTTCTCATCACCGTCCTCATTGCGCCAGATGGGAAGCGGTGTGCCCCAATAGCGCGAGCGCGAGAGGTTCCAGTCGTTGAGGTTCTCAAGCCAGTTGCCGAATCGTCCTGTACCTGTCGATTCGGGCTGCCAGTTGATGGTCTTGTTGAGTTCGAACATCCTCTCCTTCTTGGCAGTCGAGCGGATAAACCACGAGTCGAGCGGATAGTAGAGCACCGGTTTGTCGGTACGCCAGCAGTGGGGATAGTTGTGCACGTGCTTTTCAATCTTCCAAGCCGTACCCTCCTGCTTCATCTCCATACAGATGACGATGTTGAGGTCTTCTGCCTTGGCGGCAGCCTTCTCATCATATTTTCCGTCGATATTGAATTCGGGCTTGTATGCGTTCTTCACATAGTCACCGGCATGATGTCCGTATGCGTCACTATCTACACAGGCAGCAATGAAGTTGTTGTCAAGTTCGGCCTCAACGTAGTATTTTCCTTCAAGGTCAACCATCGGGCGTGTTTCACCTTTCTTATTTATAAGGAAGAGCGATGGGATGTGGGCATCCTTAGCCACCTTGGCGTCGTCGGCACCGAATGTAGGTGCGATATGCACAATACCCGTACCATCTTCTGTTGTTACGTAGTCGCCAGGGATTACGCGGAAGGCACATTCCTCCATCTCGACAAACTTGTCCTTGCCTGTCTCTGATGCAAACACCTTCTCGGGATGCTCGTTGGCATAGGCAGTGGCATATTCGGGAGCGAGGTCGCCAAGTTTCAGACATGGCTTCACCCATGGCATCAGTTGCTTGTACTTATACCCCACCAAATCCTTTCCAACATACTCAGCCACAACGCGATAAGGCACCACCTTATCGCCATGCTTGTATGCATCCATATCGGCATCCTTGCCCTCTGGCTTCAGATAGGCATCAAGGCGAGACTCAGCCATAATGACTGTCATCTTCTCGTCGTTATATGGATTATATGTCTCCACTGCCACATACTTGATATTCGGACCCACGCAGAGCGCAGTGTTCGAGGGCAGTGTCCACGGAGTGGTAGTCCATGCAGCAAAATAAGGCTTACCCCACTTTGTCCATTTCTCGTCGGGATTAGTTATCTCGAAGAGGGCTGTACAGGTGGTGTCCTTCACGTCGCGATAGCAACCAGGTTGGTTGAGCTCGTGGGATGAAAGACCTGTTCCCGCTCCCGGCGAATAAGGTTGGATGGTGTAGCCCTTATATAGCAGTCCCTTGTCATATAGCTGGCGAAGCAGCCACCACAAGGTCTCGATATACTTGTTGTCGTAGGTGATATAGGGATGGTCGAGATCCACGAAATATCCCATTTCCTCGGTCAACTTGCGCCACTCGGCAGTGAACATCATCACGTTCTCACGGCACTTGCGGTTGTAGTCCTCCACCGAGATATACTTGCTGGATTCATGATTGTCGATGTCGGCCTTGGTTATTCCTAGTTCCTTCTCCACGCCCAACTCCACAGGGAGTCCGTGGGTGTCCCATCCTGCCTTGCGGTGCACCTGGAATCCCTTCATCGTCTTGTATCTGTTGAATGTATCCTTGATGGCACGTGCTAGCACATGATGAATTCCCGGATGCCCATTGGCAGAGGGAGGACCCTCGAAGAATACAAACTGCGGACAACCTTCACGTTCGTCTATCGTCTTGTGAAACACGTCGTTAGCGTTCCACTGCTCAAGCACATCTTTGTTCACTTGAGTCAAATTCAAGCCATTGTGTTCGGCGAATTTCTTAGCCATATCTGTTATTATCGTTCTATGTTATTTATTCCATTTTTTATTTCTTACACACGATGCCATCTCTGCCACCTGCGTTTTATAGCGTGCAAAGTTAGCACTTTTTTTTGTTCTGACAAAATAAATAACTTTTTTTAAGTGTATTACACGTTTATATGTTTTGTTATCATCCTGGAAATAAATACAAAAAATCAGCAGATTATCGCCAAAATGTTTGGAGATATGAAAAAATGTTTGTATATTTGCGGCGATAACGGGTCATAACGACCTAAGTATGTATTTCAAACTATATTGACCTATGAACATTCCATTTGTATTTTGGCTTGTGCCTATAGCCTCATTAGTGGCTTTGGCAATGGCAGGCTACTTCTTCCGCCAGATGAGGAGGGAGGATGAAGGTACTCCGCGAATGATTGAGATTGCGGAGTTTGTGAGAAAGGGAGCCATGGCTTATCTGCGCCAGCAGTATAAGGTGGTGACCATCGTTTTCATCGTACTCGCAGTGGTGTTTGCCTTTATGGCATATGTGCTGAAGGTGCAGAATCCATGGGTGCCGTTTGCATTCCTTACGGGAGGATTCTTCTCAGGATTGGCGGGATTCTTCGGTATGAAGACTGCCACCTACGCATCTGCCCGCACTGCCAATGCCGCACGCAAGAGTCTTAACAGCGGACTGAAGGTGGCTTTCCGTTCGGGTGCCGTGATGGGACTTGTGGTTGTAGGTCTCGGACTGCTCGACATAGCCATCTGGTTTCTTGTACTGAGTTATTTCTACCAAGGTTCGAGTATGGCTCTCATCACCATCACCACCACTATGCTCACATTCGGTATGGGTGCATCCACCCAGGCTCTCTTTGCTCGTGTGGGTGGTGGTATATACACCAAGGCGGCTGACGTGGGAGCCGACCTTGTGGGAAAGGTGGAGGCTAACATCCCTGAGGACGACCCTCGCAATCCTGCCACCATTGCCGACAATGTGGGTGACAATGTGGGCGATGTTGCCGGTATGGGAGCCGACCTCTATGAGAGCTACTGCGGAAGTATCTTGTCAACCGCTGCCCTCGGAGCCACGGCTTTCGCCATGAACATCGACATGCAGCTTAAGGCTGTTGTGGCACCGATGATAATCGCCTCGGTTGGCATTTTCCTCTCGCTGATTGGCATCTTCGCCGTTCGCACCAAGGAGGACGCAACGATGCGCGACCTTCTTCGCTCTCTTGGTCTCGGCACCAATCTTTCGGCTGGTCTTATTGCCATTGCCACCTTTATTATATTATATCTCCTGCAGATTGAAAACTGGCTTGGCGTGTCGTTCTCGGTGGTGAGCGGACTGGTGGCTGGAGTGGTAATCGGACAGGCCACGGAATACTACACGAGCCATAGCTACAAACCTACACAGAAGATATCCGAGGCATCCAAAACCGGTCCTGCAACTGTCATCATACAGGGTATCGGCACTGGTATGATCTCAACGATGATTCCCGTTGTCACCATCTCTGTGGCTATTATGCTCAGTTATCTCTTTGCCAATGGTTTCGACCTTTCGATGAGTGCATCAAGTATATCTATGGGACTTTATGGTATTGGTATCGCTGCCGTGGGAATGCTCTCCACACTTGGCATCACACTTGCCACTGACGCCTACGGACCTATTGCCGACAACGCAGGAGGCAATGCCGAGATGAGCGAACTTGGTGAGGAGGTGCGCCATCGCACTGATGCCCTCGACGCACTCGGCAACACCACAGCCGCCACGGGCAAGGGCTTTGCCATAGGCAGTGCCGCCCTTACGGCTCTCGCCCTACTCGCCTCATACGTCGAGGAGATAAAGATAGCCATGGTGCGTGCCGTTGAGGAAGGTCAGTCGTTTGTAGATGCAGCGGGCAACGTGTTTAATCCAGCCTCTGCCAACATGCTCGACTTTATGAATTATTTCCAGGTCAACCTGATGAATCCCAAGGTGCTCGTGGGAGCCTTCATCGGTGGTATGGCAGCATTCCTCTTCTGCGGTCTCACCATGGGAGCCGTGGGTCGTGCCGCCCAGACGATGGTTGAGGAAGTACGTCGCCAGTTCCGCGAGATAAAGGGCATACTTGAAGGCAAGGGCACTCCCGACTATGGACGTTGTGTGGAGATAAGCACACGTTCGGCTCAGAAGGAGATGATATTCCCGAGTCTTCTTGCCATCGCCATTCCCATTGTTGTCGGATTGCTGCTTGGTGTGGCAGGTGTGATGGGATTGCTTGTCGGTGGACTTACAGCAGGATTCACTCTTGCCGTGTTTATGGCAAATGCCGGTGGAGCATGGGACAATGCCAAGAAGATGGTTGAGGAAGGCAACTTCGGAGGCAAGGGCTCTGAGTGTCACAAGGCCACCATAGTCGGTGATACCGTGGGCGATCCATTTAAGGACACAAGCGGTCCGTCGCTCAACATCCTCATCAAACTGATGTCGATGGTGAGCATCGTGATGGCAGGTCTTGTGGTAGCCTTCTCCTGACATCATTAGATAACCGTAACCCGCAACTGACATTGGTTTTCTTGTGCGCATATGTCAGTTACGGGTTACGGTTACGCTTGATTACTGATTATTTAATAACAATTAATACTCGCTGGGGGCAAAAAGTTACAGAAAACACTTGGCGTTATTGGAAAAAAGTTGTAATTTTGCAGCCGTATTAATATATTTCAGATAATGGGAACATACATTAACATAGGTAACATACCATTTCAGAGTGCACTCAATGGGGAATACATTGACAAATCTGAACTTATCAGCGTGATTAACGCAACACTCAATACCGAACGCCGTTTCAGTTGTGTCACGCGTTCACGCCGCTTCGGCAAGTCGCTGGCGGCAAAGATGCTATGTGCCTATTACGACAAGTCGTGCGACTCACAACAGATGTTCTCAAATCTGAAAATATCCAATGCCCCCTCATTCTCCCGACATCTCAACAAATACACTGTGATATACGTTGACATGTCCAAGATGGTGTCGATATACAGGGATTGCGAAGACATCGTCGAACGCATTCAGCAGACAGTCACCCAAGACATTATTGACAATTACCCAAACATTGAAACACGACAAGGAGAGCCTTTCCAAGATTACCTGTTGAGAATTAATGAAAATACAGGCGAACAGTTTGTGATGATAATCGATGAATGGGATGCCATCTGCCGTGAGTTCAAGCCCGAAAGCAAGGCTTTGGACAACTATATCTCATGGTTTAGAGGCATGTTCAAGGATGTGAATGCCACAAGAATCTTTGCCGGAGTATATCTCACAGGCATATTGCCCATAAAGAAATACAAGACTGAATCAGCCCTGAACAATTTCACGGAATACTCCATGATTGTACCAGGAAGGCTATCAGGACTTTTCGGTTTCACCGAAGACGAAGTAACCGCCCTATGCAGCAAACACAATATGAGCCTTGATGAAATGAAAAAATGGTATGACGGCTACAAGATAGGCAAACAACAGTCGATATTCAATCCCAATTCTGTCATTCAGGCCATATACAATGATGAGTGTACAAATTATTGGGCTACCACGGGCGCCTACGAAAACGTTGCGCAATACATAAAAATGAATTTTGACGGTTTGAAAGATGATATAATCAAAATGCTTGCGGGAGGCAAATGCAAGGTGAACACCACCAGCTTCTCCAACGACCTGTCGATAATAAATTGCAAGGATGATGTCCTCACCGTCCTTATCCATCTCGGCTATCTGTCGTATGATG
>JBJEAY010000645.1:0-6518 GCA_051869575.1 Prevotella sp.
ATAATCAATAATCAGCAATCAATAATCAATAATCAATAATCAGCAATCAATAATCAGTAATCAATTATGAATTTATTTAAAAAGAAAATAGAAAACACCGACATCTTCTCCGATTACACCGACTTTCACAGCCATCTTCTCCCTGGAGTCGATGATGGAATCAAGACCTTCGACGACTCGCTCGCAATACTCTCACGCTATGAGTCGTTGGGAGTGAAGCGAGTGTGGCTCACCCCCCATATCATGGAGGACATACCCAACACCACCGAGTCGCTTCGTCAGCGTTTCGACGAGTTGAAGTCAAGATATTCCGGCTCCATCCAATTGTCACTTGCAGCCGAGAACATGCTCGACAATCTCTTCGAGGATCGTCTTGAGCGTGGCGACCTCCTGCCCATTGGCGACAATGCCGACCAACTGCTTGTCGAGACAAGCTATTACAACTCCCCCGTCAATTTCTGGGACATTCTCTCGCGCATACAACACAAAGGCTACCACGTTCTCCTTGCCCATCCCGAGCGTTATCGTTATATGGACAATGGTGACTACGAGCGTCTCCGCGAAATGCACATCCGCCTGCAGCTCAACATTCCCTCGCTCATCGGCTTCTATGGCCATGAGGCAAAGAAAAAGGCGGAATGGCTGATCAATCGTGGCTATTACGACACCACAGGATATGATCTCCACTCCGCCCGTGCCTTGGAGTTTATACTCAAGGGCGAAATAAGCAAGAAGTCGCTAAAGCAACTTCAATCTTTAATTCTTTAATCTCGCGAAGCGACTTTAATTCTTTAATATTTTAATTTTTTAATCTCGCGAAGCGACTTTAATTCTTTAATATTTTAATTTTTTAATTTCGCGAAGCGACTTTAATTCTTTAATATTTTAATTTCAAGAATTGACATGTCAATTCTTGACCTCATCCCATCCGAACGGATGCGGACTGAGAGGCAGTTTGGCAAGCGGATGATAGTCACCAACAAGTCCTATTGGATTGGCATGACGTATGTCGCTCACAATCTCGATGCATGGTCTCGATTCACTGATACGGAATCCCTCGCCAGCCAATATCTTCTGATAGCTCTTGGTATGCAGTTCGGTGAATCCCACACTGAACTCAAACTCATTTCCGTCGATATTTATAGTGCGGAAGGTCTTCTTCTCCCCCTGCACGGCGTTCTCGGGCAGGCAGTCGGCGTTGATACTGAGGAAATACCTCACCCTTGCCTTTTTCAGTTCGAGGAAACCGGCCACTCGGTCGAAACTCATCACATGCACGATATTTCTCTGCACCGGACCGAACACCCACTGCAGCATGTCGTAGAAGTGCACGCCAATGTTGGTGGCAATACCTCCGCTCTTGTGCACATCACCTTTCCACGAAGCATAATACCACTTTCCTCTCGACGTGATATACGTTAGGTCAACGTCATACACCTTGTCCTTAGGCCCCTCGTCCACCTTCTTCTTCAGTGCCACGATGGAGTCGTGCAGACGCAGTTGCAGAATTGTGTATGCCTTGTGTCCAGTCTCCTTCTCCACCTCCATCAGGTTGTCGATGTTATATGCGTTGAGCACAAGCGGTTTCTCGCATATCACGTCCGTACCCAGTCTCAATCCATACCTTATAAACGCGTCGTGCGTATAGTTAGGCGTACAGATAGTGGTCCAGTCGAGTTTGTCATCCGTGTGCATCTGCTTCGAGCAGAACCTGTCAAACTGCTCCTGTTCTGTAAAGAACGAGCAATCAGGGAACGAGCTGTCTAATCGTCCCACACTGTCAAATTTGTCATAAGCCACCATCAGGTTATTGCCCGTATCGGCAATAGCCTTAATGTGTCGCGGAGCTATATAGCCCGCAGCACCAATCAATGCAAAATTCTTCATAATAATATCTTTAATCCTTAAATACTTTAATTTTTTAATTCTTTAATTTTTTAATTTCGCGAAGCGACTTTAATTCTTTAATTTTTTAATTTTTTAATTTCGCGAAGCGACTACAATTTCCGTAGGACCTCAATCGGATGCTTCGCCTCGACATTGCAGAAATGCCTTATCTGCTCTCTGCACGAAGTGCCGGGGGCAAGCACCACCCCCTCAGCCTTTCTGACTGCCGGAAACAGCACCTCCTCACCTATTCGTCCCGACATCTCATAATGCGACTTGTCATATCCGTATGCGCCCGCCATACCGCAGCAACCGCTCGGTATAACATTCAAAGTGGATTTGGGCAATAATCCTCTTATCATCTGTGCAGTCTTCTCAATGCCCACAAGAGCCTTCTGATGACAATGGCCATGCAGCCATATCTTCTCCCCGTTATCTTCAAATTGGTCAGAAGAAATGCGTCCAGCCTCCATCTCCCTCACCATAAACTCGTCATACAACAGACAGTTATTGGCAAGTCTTTCAGCCACCTCTTTCATCTCGCCATCCACAAGTTTGGGATATTCATCCCTGAACGACAATATGCAAGACGGTTCGATGCCAACGAGAGGAGCATCCTCCGTAATGATATCCTTAAGCATATCCACATTCTTTGCGGCAATCTTCGCTGCATACCTAAGATCTCCCTTTGATATGGCAGCCCTTCCGCTTTCCACATGTTCAGGTATCACCACCCTATATCCCAAATCTGTCAATAGTCGTGCGAATTTCAATCCGAGTTCAGCCTCCTGATAGTTGGTAAACTCATCAGCAAAGAGATACACCAGTCGTCCATCATTGTTGCCCTTACATTCCCTTTCCACTAACCATCTCATCGTATGTCTCGACAGTCGTGGCAGTTTTCTATTTGTAGAGAACCGCAGTACAACTTTTATTATATATGCCGACAAGCTCCATGATACGAAGAAGTTATACAGCGGAGCCACCTTGTGCCCGATAGACTCAATCCTAGCCATTCTTGCCACGAGCCACGTCTTCATATCCATACCATGACGGTCGTGAATATTGTTGAGCACTCTTGCCCTTATCCATGTCATATCCACATTCGACGGGCACTCCCTCTTGCATGCCTTGCATGCCAGGCAAGAGTCCATCACCTTTTTAATGAGTTTCTCATCACCTCCGCGAGTCATCACCTCCCTAAGCACGTTAGCCCTTGCCCTTGTGGTCATGGTTTCGTCTTTAGTGGCTTTATATACAGGACACATAGTTCCCCCGATGACAGACGACTTTCGGCAGTCGGCAGCACCGTTACACTGTTCGATGTCGAGCATCAAGTCCTTACATTCTCCACAGTCCATCCATTTCTCTGCCACATACTTCTGTTCAGCCTCATATCTCAGGAACTCGTCCATAGGCGGTGTATTCACGATCTTTCCCATATTCATGATGCCTTCCGGGTCACAGCAATTTTTCAGCTGGCACATTATCTCGTAAACCTCTTCGCCAAACATCATCGGGATAAACTCACCTCTCAGCCTACCGTCACCATGTTCTCCACTCAGGCTCCCCCTATGTTTCTTCACAATGCGTGCAGTCTCTTCGGCCACCAGTCTGAACATCCTTCTGCCCTTCTCCGTCTTGATGTCTATTATTGGTCTGAGATGCAATTCACCTGTTGATATATGTCCGTAGAATACACAGTTCAGTCCGAGGTTATCAAGCATCTTCTTGATGTCTCTCAGATATTCCGGCAGTCTTTGGGGAGCCACTGCCGTATCCTCAATCACACCAATGGGTTTTGCGTCTCCCTTCATTCCGCCAAGGAGTCCGAGTCCCGCCTTTCTCAAGCTCCACACCTTTCCGATGTCCTTCTTATCTACTCTCGTACAGCAGTATGCCAATGCGTTGTCGCCTTCGGTCAATGCCTTTTCGAGAGCATCGGCTTTAATTGCCAAGGCCTCCTTTGTCTCAGCCGATAGTTCCACTACCAGCAGTCCCTTCGGGTCGCCGTTTACAAAGAATCTGTTATCCCTTTGTCCGGCGTTACGCTTGCTCAGTTCGAGTATATGTCCGTCAATCAGTTCAATAGCGTCAGGCTGATGCTCCAGACACACGAGGTTGGCCACATAGCATTTCTCAAGCGAGTCGCAGTGCACGCATACCGCCATTTTTTCCTCCGGCGGCAGCACATCCAAATCCACCTTTATCTCTGTGACGAATGCCAATGTCCCTTCACTTCCGCACATCACTCGGCATAGGTTTATCCTCCTCTCGCCCATCGGTTTGCCCTTGTCGGCAATGTCCTCAATAGTCTCGTCTATGGCATATCCTGAGCTTCGTCTTCTCAGTGTTTTGTCAGGATAACTCTCAGTTATCATCTTCATTGTCTCATCATCGAGGGCCCAGTTGATAAGTTGCGAGTATATCCTCACTATAAGCATCTCCGATGGTTTCTTCCAGAACTCCCTACCGAATCTTTTCTCCAGTTCGGCAATCGAGTATTCCTTCATCAGTTCCTCCGTTCCGTCTGTCAATATCACCTTGGCCTCCAGTATATGATGCCTGGTGCTGCCGTAAATGAGCGAGTGCGAACCGCAAGAGTTGTTACCGAACATACCACCTATGCAGCACCTGTTGCTTGTAGAAGTTTCAGGCGAGAAAAACAAACCGTATTTCTTTAGGGCGATGTTCAGTTCGTCGAGCACCACTCCTGGTTGCACCCTTGCCCATCTTTCCTTTTCGTTTATTTCAACAATTCTGTTGAGATGTCGGCTTACATCCATGACAATGCCATTGCCGACCACCTGACCGGCAATCGACGTACCTCCCGCCCGTGGTATCAGGCACGTCTTCAACTTTTCGGCAATCCTCATTGCCTCAACGATGTCCTTTCCACATACAGGGAATCCCACTCCCCGTGGTATTTCCCTGTATGTGCTTGCATCGGTTGCGTATGCAATCTTATGCAATGAATCCGAAAAAAATCCAAACATCTCCCTCAATATTTCAATCTTTCAATCTTTCAATATTTCAATTTTTCAATATTTCAATTTTTAATAAGTACCGCTATAGAAGTGAGCAGCGATGCCACCGAAATCCAGAAAGACGTAGATAGTACATTGTTTCCGTTCACCGTAGTCTGTCTTTTTCTCACGTCATTAGGCTCCACATACACAATGTCATCTTGTTGCAGATAAAACGCTGGCGACTTCACCACGTTCTCAGCATTTGTCAGGTCGAGTGTATATACGTGTCTCTCTCCGTTCTCACTTCTTATCACGCTCACATTAGTACGTTTTCCCTGAATTGTCAGGTCGCCCGCCATACCGATTGCGTCGATTACAGTTAGTCGGTCGTTCACAATTTCATATCGTCCTTGTTTGTTCACCTCACCGAGCAGTGTAACAAACATATTGGCGAATTCCACAGTTACCACCGGGTCCTTCAACTGTTCGCTCTTAATAATCTCGTTTTTCACCTTCTCAGCCACCTGTGTTCTGTTCAGACCCACCACTTTAATTTTTCCGATAATCGGGAATTCTATCATTCCCTCCTTATCCACGGTATATAGTGACATCTGATAGCTTGAGTTACCCGAACCGGCGTATCCCACTCTCTGCGACATCACAGGCAGGTTGAACAAGTTGGCGAGTCGTGCGTCACTACTGTTCACCACTATCGTCAGTTTGTCGCCCTCTCTGAGCACCAGTTCTCTACTCTCCACTTCCGCCAGATTCAGTCCGTCCCTGACATCCTGGAAATAAGCCACTTCCTTGGTATTGCCGCATCCGGCCAATACCATCACCAAGGCGAACAACAGTCCGCCGAAAAAAACATTCTTTCTCATGTTGATTTGTTATTTTCTTGTTATTATTATCAGTCTTTTAATCTCATTCTTTATGTTCTGCATTATCAGTTGCTTCAGCCATGCAGACATTGTGTCGTTCCATCTTGGAGGATGCACAGTGAACATTATATTCTCTGGCATTCTGTTTTCATCCAAAGCCTTGACGATATCCTTAGTATGACGGAACACAAGTCCCTTGGCATTCCATATCTTCTGTTGCCCCTCCACTTTGTCTCTCACCGACACCTTATATCCGTCCCATCTGCGTCCAGTGTCCGTAAGATATAACACTTTTGAGAAATCCGTATCGAAATATGGTTCTGCTATGATTCCAAGTTTATGAAAGTCGTATTTCTTCCATATATCCTTGCTGTCATATTTACTTCTCGGCGACCCATGCATGCATATCGTTTCCACATGTGCCAGTCTCCTTAGTGCTTCAAGATTTCGGCAGAAGTCTTTGTATGCCTTATCTATGTCACCATGGCAAGTAGTCAATGATTCATAATGATATCCGATTTCATGTCCCATTGCAGATATTTCCATTATCAAATCGTCATCCCAACTCTCAGGCACTGCACGAAAATAGTAAGAAGCCCTTACTCCCATTTCTATCTCAATCTTAGCCATATCAAGGGCATGCTCCTTAGAATCCACATCATGCCTCATAATAACCCTTCTTCCGCCAATGTCATTCTTCAAGAATGCATTATAAGGCATAATCTCATACCCCGCCCTTAACAATGCCGATAGCAACTCTCTGTATCTATTTAGTGTGAAG
>JBJEAY010000646.1:0-6499 GCA_051869575.1 Prevotella sp.
CGGCGGTTTCTCGTCGATGGGTATGAGTCTGCGCGCCATGAACCAATATTCCAAGGATCTCACTCCTTACGAGGATGAGAACGGAAAGATTATCTACGGATAAAAAATGAAAAGACTAACAACCATTGCATTGTTTTTGTGCATTGCCTTGATGGTAAATGCCAAAGATTATTCCAAGTATTATCAGAACCTGCCCACTGAGGTGAAACCTGTTGTGGAGGTGGTGATACCTGATAATGCCGTGAGCATTACCGACTTTGGTGGAGTGGGTGATGGCTGTACGCTCAACACCGAGGCTTTTCGCAAGGCTATCTCTGCCTTGGTGAAGAAAGGCGGCGGCAGGGTGGTGGTGCCTCAGGGCGTATGGCTTACAGGCCCTATCTCCTTCAAGGACAACATCGAGCTTCGCATTGAGAAGAACGCCATTGTGATGTTTTCGCCCGACAAGTCGCTCTATCCCGACAAGGATGGAAAGTCATCGCGCGTGGAACCCTGTATCAAGGCCTCCAAGCGCAAGAATATCGCCATCACCGGTGAGGGAATCATCGACGGCAACGGTGCGCAGTGGCGACCCGTGAAGCGCTCTAAGGTGAGCGATGTCGAGTGGAAGCGATTCAAGCAGTTGGGAGGTGTGGAGCGCAATAACGGACAATTGTGGTATCCTTGGGACTTGAAGGATGGTTCGCCAAATCTCGGCGACACTCCCGAGGCACAGGAGAAGAGACGCAACGACCTTGTGCGTTTCACCGACTGCGAGAATATCCTCATCGAGGGAGTCACCTTCCAGAACTCTCCCCGATTCCATGTCCATCCGCTCAATTCGCGCAATATCATCATCGACGGCATAACGGTGCGTTGCCCATGGAATGCCCAAAACGGCGATGCCATCGACATCAGCGACTGCCATCAGGTGCTCATCGTCAATAGCACTGTGGATGCCGGTGACGACGGTCTTTGCATGAAGAGCGGCAAATTCAAGGAAAACTCGCTTGTGAATGGTTGTGAGGACATATTGATACAAGACAACACGGTATTCCATGCCCATGGCGGATTTGTGATCGGAAGTGAGAACGTGTGTGGCACCAAGCGCCTTGTGGTGCGCCAGTGCCGGTTCTCGGGCACCGACACCGGTCTTCGCTTCAAGAGCGGAATAGGTCGTGGGGGAAAGACCGAGAAGGTGTATATCTCCAACATCGTGATGACCGACATCAATGACGAGGCTATCATCTTCCAGTGTGACTATGTGGATAGGCCTGCGGGAAGGGAAGGTGCTACGGCAGCTGATCCTAAAGACCAGTTCATCCCCCAATTCCACGACATATATATAAATAATGTGGTGTGTCGCGGAGCTGGCACTGGCATCTATGCCCACGGCATCGAGGGTTACGACTGTATCGACGTAACCATAAAGAACACCACGATAGTAAATGCTAAGAAAGAGACTGACATAGACGACAATACGGCGAAGGTGAGACGTTGATTCTGTGCGTCTCCCATGTCATTGCGTCTATTGTCAGCAATGCATCGGTGAGCAATTCACCTGTCTTTGTGAGATATTTGATTGTTTCGGTGGCTTGTATGATACCAATCATACCAGCCACCGTTCCTAATATACCCACCTGACTGCTTGTGGGGATATCATCCTGCGAGGGTTCATCTCCGAAGATGCAGCGATAGCAGGCATGACCAGGTGTATAGGTGAAGGCATTGCCGCTATATCTCAACACGCCCCCATGAGAGAAGGGCTTTTTTAGGGCGACACATGCATCGTTGATGAGATATTTGGTGTGATAGCGGTCGGTGCCGTCGATGATGAAATCGTAGTCGGAGAGGATGTAGGGGGCGGTGAAGAACTCGGGGATTGCGATTATGCGGCAATGGGGATTGATGGCACGTAGCTTCTCGGCGGCTGAGGTGACTTTGGGTTTCCCTAAGTCGGGCGTGAAATGGATGATTTGGCGTTGCAGGTTGCTTTCATCCACTACGTCACCATCCATAAGGCCAATGATGCCCACTCCCGCGGCTGCAAGATACATAGCTATTGGCGAACCCAATCCCCCGCAGCCTATAATGAGCACACGTCCCTCGGCAAGTCGCTCCTGACCTTCCTTGCCTATCTCCTTTAATAATATATGTCGGCTATATCGCCCCAAATGGTTTTCCTTCATTCCTTATTTTATCTTGTCAAATCCCTCACCGAATACTCCTTGGCAGAATGACTGCGAGACGAGGGCGTCGGGGTCAATCGACTTTACATAGTTGAATAGGTCTTGCGACTCATATTTCCTTGCCAGCACCATCAGTATCTGCACATCGTGCTTCGAATACCAGCCAATACCGTTGATGAGAGTTGTGCCGCGATGCATGCGCTTCGTGATCTTGTCGGCAATCTCGTCGTATTTCTTTGAGATGATGAAGAACTGCACCGTCTGTCGTGTACCGTTGATGACATAGTCGCACATGTAGGCGGCAATAAGCGTGAATGCCACACCATATACTATCGTCTCGGTGCTCTTGAAGAGGAAATACGACGAACCGATGATACAGAAGTCGCACATCTGCATGGCACGTCCGAAACTCATGCGTGTGTATTTATTGAGCAGAGCCACAAGGATGTCTGTGCCTCCCGTCGAACCGTTGTGGGAGAACACAAAGCCAAGACCAGCACCACCAAGCATACCGCCAATGAGCACGTGCATGAACTTGTCCTCGCCGGCAGTGATGATGGGGTAGGCGGCGAACATCGGTTGCAGGAATCCCACAAGCAGTGACATTATTGTCACACCTATCACCGTGCGCCATACAAACTGCTTGCTCAGCTGCTTGAATGCCAATGCCAACATGGCAAAGTTGAGCCCCCAGATGCTGAATGCGGGCGGTATGTTGAATGCATAGTAAATAAGTGCGGCAGCACCCGACACTCCTCCCATCACCACCTTTTCGGGCAGGACGAATGCAGTGAAACCGAAGGCATACAAGAATATGCCGAAGAAGATGAAGAAGAAGTCCTTGATAGTCTGTCGGCGCTTGCGCTTCCTCTGCTCTTCCTTTGATTCTGCAACAGCTATGTCAGCTGTTTTTTCATTTGGTTGTTCCATATTATACAATAGTTGTCAATTTTGGCGGCAAAGATACATCAAAAAAATCAAACTACGAAGGATTTTTCCATTTATTTTCATTCCATGGTGTGACATTTTGTCAGTTTACTCCTTTTCGGCACGGGTTTTGTGAATTAAGGGATAAAAGTTAATGATTAAATAAAATAAAGAAAGGAGTCAAGTATGACATTCGACAAGTTTACAATCAAGGCGCAAGAGACAGTGCAGGAAGCGGTCAATCTTGCGCAGCGTTCAGGACAACAGTCGATAGAGCCGGTACATCTGTTGAAGGCATTGATGGACAAGGCTCGCGACGTCACCAACTTTATCTTCCAGAAACTCGGTGTCAACACCCAGCAAGTGGATATGCTTCTCCAGCAAGAGATCAAGCATCTGCCACGAGTGCAGGGTGGTCAGCCGTATTTATCCAACGACACCAATCAAATCCTCGTCAATGCCGAGAATATCTCGCAGAAGATGGGCGACCAGTTTGTGAGTGTCGAGCCCATCCTTCTTGCCATTTTCGCCTCGTCTTCTACGGCAGGCAGGATTCTCAAGGATGCGGGATGCAACGACAAGGACATGCGTGCCGCCATCAACGAGTTGCGCCAGGGACAGAAGGTGCAGTCGCAGTCGGCTGATGACAATTATCAGAGTCTCGAAAAGTATGCCAAGAACCTTGTAGAGGAGGCTCGTGCCGGTAAGCTCGACCCTGTTATCGGTCGTGATGAGGAGATACGTCGTGTGCTTCAGATACTCTCTCGCCGCACCAAGAACAACCCTATCTTAATAGGTGAACCGGGTACTGGTAAGACTGCCATCGTCGAGGGCCTTGCCCAGCGAATCGTGCGTGGCGATGTGCCTGAGAATCTAAAGGACAAGCAACTCTTCTCGCTCGACATGGGTGCCCTTGTGGCAGGTGCCAAATATAAGGGCGAATTTGAGGAACGACTGAAATCCGTAATCAATGAGGTAACCAAGAGTGATGGACGCATCATCCTCTTCATCGACGAGATACACACCCTCGTGGGAGCCGGTGGAGGCGAGGGAGCCATGGATGCCGCTAATATCCTAAAACCGGCATTGGCGCGTGGTGAACTTCGCAGTATTGGTGCCACAACGCTCAACGAGTATCAGAAATACTTCGAGAAGGACAAGGCACTTGAGCGCCGTTTCCAGACGGTGATGGTGGATGAGCCGGATGAAATCAGTGCCATTTCCATCCTCCGTGGATTGAAGGAGCGATATGAGAATCACCACCGAGTGCGTATTCAGGATGACGCATGTATCGCTGCCGTACAGCTTTCTGAGAGATACATCTCCGAACGTTTCCTCCCCGACAAGGCCATCGACCTTATGGACGAGGCTGCCGCCAAGTTGCGTATGGAGCGCGACTCAGTGCCCGAGGAACTCGACGAGATAACACGCCGACTCAAGCAGTTGGAGATTGAGCGCGAGGCAATCAAGCGTGAGGATGACACCGACAAACTCGCCCAACTCGACAAGGAGATAGCCGAACTGCGCGACAAGGAAAGCCAGTTTAGAGCGAAGTGGGAGGGCGAGCGCACTCTCGTCAACAAGATTCAGGAGGACAAGCAGGAGATTGAGAATCTCAAGATTGAGGCAGAGCGTGCCGAGCGCGAGGGCAACTATGGACGAGTAGCCGAGATACGCTATGGAAAGATTAAGTCTCTCGAAGCCAACATCGCAGCCATTCAGCAGCAACTCCACTCTCAGCAGGGAGCCGACGTGATGGTGCGCGAGGAGGTCACTGCCGACGACATCGCCGAGGTGGTGAGCCGTTGGACGGGAATCCCCGTGGCGCGAATGATGCAGAGCGAGCGCGAGAAACTGCTTCATCTCGAAGAGGAGTTGCACAAGCGTGTCATTGGTCAGGACAAGGCTATTGAGGCAGTAAGCGATGCTGTGCGCCGTAGTCGTGCCGGTCTTCAGGATCCCAAGCGACCAATAGCCTCGTTCATTTTCCTCGGCACCACCGGTGTGGGTAAGACGGAGCTTGCCAAGGCTCTCGCCGAATACCTCTTCAACGATGAGACGATGATGACTCGTATCGACATGAGCGAGTATCAAGAGAAATACAGTGTGTCGCGACTCATCGGTGCGCCTCCTGGATACGTGGGATATGACGAGGGTGGACAGTTGACCGAGGCTGTAAGGCGCAAGCCCTATTCCGTAGTGCTCTTCGACGAGATCGAGAAGGCTCATCCCGATGTCTTCAACATCCTGCTGCAGGTGCTCGATGATGGACGTCTCACCGACAATAAGGGGCGTACAGCCAACTTCAAGAACACCATCATCATCATGACGTCCAACTACACCGAGGAGCGTCTGCGCCAGTCGGTTCGTCCCGAGTTCCTCAATCGTATCGACGAGATTCTGACCTTCCAGCAGCTCACCCGCGAGCAGATTGCCGACGTGGTGCGCCTGCAGATGAACAAGGTGAAGAAGATGCTTGCCGATCAGGGATTCGACATCAATGTGACGGATGCCGCCATCGACTATCTCGCCACCGAGGGTTACGATCCCGACTTCGGAGCGCGTCCTGTCAAGCGAGCCATTCAGCGCTTGGTGCTCAACGACCTCTCGCGCAAGATTCTTGCCGACGAGGTGTCGCGTGAGAAACCAATCACCATAGATGCCGCTCAAGATCATTTGATCTTCCGTAACTGATGTTTTTTGGCGTGTTATATCAAAAACACGCCAAAAAACTTGTATATCTCGATAAATATAGTTATTTTTGCACCGATTTTTTAATGCATTAAACGAAATAGATGAAGGAATTTGTAATCTCAGAGGCAAAAGCCGAAACTGCCGTGTTGGTGGGACTTATCACCAAGGACCAGGACGAGGCCAAGACCAAGGAGTATCTCGATGAACTCGAATTTCTCGCCGACACGGCGGGAGCTGTCACCGTGAAACGCTTCACACAGCGTCTCAACGGTCCATCTTCCGTCACTTATGTCGGACAGGGTAAACTCGACGAGATACGTCAGTATATAAAGGACGAAGAAGACCAGGAACGCGAGGTGGGTATGGTGATATTCGACGATGAACTGTCCGCCAAGCAGATACGCAATATCGAGAAGGCATTGCAGGTGAAAATCCTCGACCGCACATCGCTCATCCTCGACATCTTCGCCATGCGGGCACAGAGTGCCGAGGCCAAGACACAAGTGGAGCTTGCCCAGCACCGCTATATGCTGCCACGCTTGCAGCGTTTGTGGACACACCTTGAGCGCCAAGGTGGCGGTTCGGGAAGCGGTGGCGGAAAGGGTAGTGTGGGACTTCGAGGTCCTGGTGAAACACAGTTGGAGATGGACCGCCGTATCATCCTCCAGCGCATCACCCTGCTCAAGCAGCGACTCGTGGAAATCGACAAG
>JBJEAY010000647.1:0-6410 GCA_051869575.1 Prevotella sp.
ACTTACCTTATGTATTTGCCCAAAAAGACTTGTTGTAGTCACTTTATCAACCTGTTCGATTTATTTCCGGAGATATAGTAAGCAACGTGACAGAAATAGCAAGACCTTTATTACAACAGGCATACGATAGGAATACATTTTCTTGTCTATCCTCAATGCGTTGCCTATCATATCGAAAGCAAATCTATTGTTGTCGGTTGGTACTGGCGTATATTTATTGCCTTTTGAACCAGACATTCCTTCGATTAATGGAACTTTTAGGAAAGGGATATATACAAACGACTGGCGTGAAATTATCGTATTAAACAAGACATGCTCAAAAAAGACGCCATTAGTGTCATTAATATGTTTTTTGCTTGGTAAAAAAACATCTGTCACGAACCTTCTCGGAAGGATAAACACCCTACTGTCAATCATATTGTTATTTGGATGGAACGTCTGAATGGTAGAAGTTATCATTCTGTTGTTGTCCTTGATAAGTGCAGAAATATTTTTCACAACAAGCCTGCCGGTTATCTTAACAAGATAATCACAAGAAATCAACAAACGTGACCGGCTGAATGCTTCTGCCATAATTATGGCCTCTCCATATCCCTTGCCTCGAGACTTGTCAAAATTATTACCATCAAACGTAATGTATTCGAGTCTTCCTGTTTCGATATATTGTTTGTAATCGTCACTAAAATCGCATTGAGTATTCTCGCAGAAGACTATTGGATATGACGTCTCCCCGAGATAGAAGTCAAGAGCTGCACGATACTGACGCAATCGCTCTGAACTGTCCGTTAGAACAGTGAATGGCATGCCATCAGGATTGACACAAGCCGTGAGCAATATGACATATCTGCGTTTCATAACATTATTACAATTCGTCTAAACCAATTAGTCCATTGTCGTTTTGGTTCATTGCTGAACCAAAGCCTGATTGGAAACCTTGGGTCTCTAATACGGCACACTCAGGTGCCTTCAACTGATATTCCACCATAGGATGATGCATCAACAAGTCAACATGAAGATAACCGCGTGTCAGTATCTTTGGTAACTCTATCGTTTTACGGATATGAAAATCACCGGCTGGCAACTTCATCAAATTGCCGTAATAATGTCCAGGTGCAAATGTTGCAAGTGGCATTCCATCCTTGTTGTTAAAGACGAGCATCACGTCTGTTGTTATTGGGGCTTCGGTATGCCCCGATATTTCAATCTCCAATGTCTTCTGATCAGATAATATTGTACTCTCTGCTTTTTCGCTACCATTTATGACAACCTTATTGATTGTCATAGAAGGCTTTTTCCACTTAATTCGGTCAATAATCTTTTCTTCAGAGGAATGATTGCCTATCTGAAGATAATGCCCAACGCTTGACTCTATATCTCCTGTGTATTCAATTCCTCCATTCTTCATCACCACTCCTGTCTTGCACAAACTCTTCACGGCAGCCATGTTATGGCTCACAAAGAGTACAGTCCTACCCTGCCCGTTTGCCACATCGTGCATCTTGCCGATGGCCTTCTTCTGGAACTCGGCATCGCCTACAGCCAACACTTCATCTACCACAAGGATTTCGGGATCCAAATGGGCGGCAATGGCAAAGCCAAGGCGCACAATCATTCCTGAGGAATAACGCTTAACGGGAGTGTCGAGGTATTTCTCCACTCCGGCGAAATCTACTATCTCGTCGAGCTTGCGGGTGATTTCCGCTCTTGTCATTCCCATAATGGAGCCGTTCATGTAGATATTCTCACGACCCGTCATCTCGGGATGGAAACCTGTGCCTACTTCAAGCAGAGAAGCAATACGGCCTTTGACCTTTATTGAACCAACTGTGGGAGATGTCACGCGAGATAGTATCTTCAAGAGAGTGGATTTTCCGGCTCCATTCTTTCCGATGATACCAACCACATCGCCTTGCTCTACACTGAAGGATATATCCTTCAATGCCCACACAAAGCGGCTGTCGCCCTTCCGTGTGCGGTCATTCACTTCGCCCACTTTCAGATATGGGTCTTCCTTACCACGGATGTGTGCCCACCATCTGTTGAGGTCATGACTCAGTGTGCCCGTACCGAATGTGCCAAGCACATACTGCTTACCCACTCCGTCGAATTCTATTACTTTTCTGCTCATAACTTTTCTACGTTTTGTTCAAGTAAAAACTCATCAACAACATACAAATCACCATACAAATACAGACCTGTATCCTTGTTGTGCAAATCTTCGCACGTCTTACTGGCATAGAATAATTCCAATGCCTTTAAAGGCTCTATGTTCAATTGCTTTGCAATTTCACCGCTTATTGAGCCTATTCTGTTGCTAAGTATAATCTCTTGAATAACAGGAGATTTTGCAGGGTCAAGATTACACTGTTCCATTGTATATGAGGAATTTATCAGTTATTGTTTGGTTCAAAATACACATTTGGTTATTGGGACGATGCTCTGCCAAACGCCCAAGAGCGACTTCCCGGGTCATAAGGTCTGACATATATAGATTGATGGTGTCAATAACCCTATCATTGGCTACACCGCCTTCAATATAATCATATTTTTGCCATGGCTTATTTCCCAATCGACTTTCTACGATAAAATCCAACCATTCACCATCGTATTCTGAAAACAACTTACATTCAAACGATGACAAAATTGAATCCTTATCCAAAATATAAGAATTTACTACACTTGGCACTCTTCGTCTTATTGACATTCTTTGTGCCCATTCTTCCGCTTGTTGTTTTATATCTGTTACATAGAATCCCTGACCGAAGTCGAGATTACCTCTTCCAACATCCACTCGTGGATATTCAATTATTTCCGTTCCACCGTGATATACCAAAATACTCATACATTTCCCTCCCATTCTTGCATACATTCAATCAAATCCTTAACAATAATCTCTCGGCTTTCTGAATGTAAAACTTCGTAATTCGGATATATATATTTGTCTATGAGACCTAAAGACATCATTCGTGAGAACACCTCTTTATATGATGTGTTCAAAGTGCGGGCAGTGGCCTCAACACACGTAGCCACAAAAGCCAAAGCACGTTTCGTATTATCGAATGCTATTACTTTTCTGCTCATAACTAATCTTTTTTATTATCTCAGTTGCCAATCGTCAATAGTGCCCTTCTCTGATGAGAAATTTATGCCGAGACATATAACCTTGCGACGGTCGACCATGTATGGCTTGGCATAGCCATTGTCCTCTATCTGCTTCAAGGCAGCAGCGGCACTGCCGTTGAGCTTGAACTCAAGAATATACACGTAATCAGGACATTCAAGCACGCAGTCAATCCTGCCCTCACTCGTCTCCTTCTCTACCAATGTGTTGTAGCGACCGAGCATCTGCATGATGAGATAGAACGTGTATTGGAAATAACGCTCGCACTCAAACGCATCTTGCTTGCGCTGGAAACGATAGGTGACCGAAGAAAGCAATGCGGTCATCTGCTTCATGAATGTCTCGATATTGCCATCCTCAAGAGCATCGGTCACATCTTCAAGCCATGTGGCCGGTTGAGTGCGTCCTTCCTTGAAATAGTCGCCGGCAAGTACTGAAATAAAGCCAGAACGAACCTCATCATTAGGGAAATCAAGCAAGTAGGTCTGTCGGCGGGTATTACAAGCCTTTATTGTGAGATAACCGCTCTGATATATCATCGGAAGAGGTTGCTCGACATCGGCCTTATAATCAACGAACATCTCCACAGGATAGTATTTTCCAATGAGTTCGTTGATGTTCTCGTTGCTGTGGGCAAGAAGGCGGACAAGGTATCCGGGAGTGCCTGAGGCAAACCAGTAGTTGCGCATGTCATTCTTCTTAAAGCAGTTGAGGATGCTGAAAGGATTGAAAATGCCAGTCAAATTACTGCTGAAATGATAGCCGTCGTATTTCTTCTCCAACCGAGAGACCGTTTCATGATAATCATTGCCATTGGCTGCCGCAAGCGAGTGGATAGACGAGTCAAACACTTTGAGAAGCTCTTCCTTGGTAATACCGCAAAGCGACTCATAACGCGCATCCATACTGATGTCATCGGGTTGGTTGAAACCGCTGAACACACTCACCTGCGAGAACTTGGTAACTCCCGTGAGCATCACGAATTGGAGGTCTTCGTCGGCGTCCTTAAAGACTCCATAGAACCCTTTGAGAATATTACGGTTGTGTGACTCGTATGTTATCTTCTCACCGTTATCACCCACATAATAAAGAGTTTTGTCGTCCATCACATCAAGCAAGGGTTTGTCATATTCGTCAACTAATACGACTGTTCTTAGCCCTGTCTTATCATGCGCTGCCTTTATGACATGCTTGAATCTTATGGCACAATCATCAGAATTGGTTGTTTTGCCATATATTCTCTCCAACCCCTCGACAAAATCAAGTAATACCGCCTCTAAGGTGCCAAGATTTGTGAAATTGGAGGTACCAAACGACAGATGGAACACAGGATATACATTCCATTCCTTCTCAAGTGCCTCAATTTTCGAGCCCTTGAACAGTTCCTTCTGTCCAAGGAAATAGCTCTTCAATGTGGATATCAGCAGGCTCTTGCCGAAACGGCGAGGACGGCTAAGAAAGAATATACTTCCGCCATGCGCAAGGTTGTATATCATTTCTGTTTTATCGACATATACATATCCTTCATTGATAATTCGTTCGAATGTCTGTATTCCTATAGGGTACTTCATAATTCTAAATTTTGGTGAAATAAATCAAATCACATCCATGAAATTCTTTTGCACACGGTTGAATACCATAATGCCTAACAGGAGAACGACGATGGCAAAGGCTAAGCTGTAAAGGAGATACGACCACTCGAAGACTCCGACGCCGGTGAAGCCATACTTGAATGTCTCGGTGATGGCTGTCAAAGGATTGGCGACAATCAGCCATATCTTGTCGGGATAGTTGTTCTTCATCACCGACAGAGGATAGATGACGGGGGTGGCATACATCCACAGTTGGACACCGAAGGAGACAAGGAAACGGAGGTCGCGGTATTTCGTTGTCATTGAGGAGATGACAAGACCGAATCCAAGTCCGATGCATGCCAGCATAATGACAAGCAGAGGCAAAAGGCAAATCGTCCAGTTGACATTGAACCCTCCGAGCGTGAAGGCATAGTATAGATATACCACTAAGAACAGCAAGAACTGTATGCCAAGCTTTATCAGATTGGATATGACGATGGAGAACGGCACGACAAGACGGGGGAAATACACCTTGCCGAATATCTGCTGGTTGGCATTGAACGTGTCGGAGCACTTGGTGAGGCAGTCGGCGAAATAGTTCCAGCAGACAAGTCCGGCAAGATAAAACACTGCCTGTGGCACTCCGTCGGTGGATATGCCGGCTATGCCTCCGAACACGAACATGAACATAATCGTTGTCAACACGGGTTGTATGAAAAACCACACGGGACCGAGTATGGTCTGCTTATAAAACGTAACGATGTCTCTCTTGACGTACATCCGCAAGAGGTCGCGATAGCGCCACACCTCCTTGAGGTCGAGGCTGAACAGTCGCCTTTTATTGTCTATTATGATGGTCCAATCTTCTGCCATTTTTTTGTGTATTTTTAATTATGACGCAAAATTACAAAATATTTCTGAAACCACCAAACAAATCCTCGATTTTTTTCGCCATTTCTTTCGACATTAACATTTTGTCCAGTGGCTTTTAACAATTGACGGATTCTGAGCAGGCAAATCACGCCTCCACTCTTCCTCCACTCTCCCTCCACTGTGACCCCAATCCTCCTCCACTATTTCACTGGAGTCACACTGGAGTCACACTGGAGCAGCACAGGAGTCACACTTTACCCACTTCGCCCTTCGAAACGATTCACAAGTTTATTAAGAAACCTAAATACAGTGGAGGTTACTAAAATTGCGCTGCAACACCTTAACCCATTGCTGTAGGATGTTTTCCACTTTAAAAAGTGACGAAGTCCTTAGTGCCTTTTCAGAAATGTCTGCCCATTCTGTAGTAGATGACATGCGACTTAGTGCCAATGCCATATCGTTGATATCACCACAATTGAAGAACATTCCGCAACCACGCCCTTCGAGCAGCTCCTTAGCCACTGGCAAGTCGGATGATACAATGGCTAATCCATGTGCCATTGCCTCGACGAGAACAAGTGGTTGACCCTCCCACCTCGAACTCAACACATAAGCACTCGCACCGGCATAATGACGCTGAATATCCTTGGTAAAAGGGCATAGTTTAACCCTCTTCTCAAGATGGTTCTCGATAATCAACTGCCTGTAGATGATTTCCTCTTCACCCTCGCCCACTATCTCCAATGTCCAATCACTGTTCGTTTGGGCGAATTTGGCGAAGGCCTTGATGAGCAAGTCGAAGCCCTTGTGCTTAGGAGAAAATCTGCCGATGGCAAGAAATT
>JBJEAY010000648.1:0-6397 GCA_051869575.1 Prevotella sp.
CATATACGGGTAGCGGTTTGCGATGACGGATATTATTGATGAAAAGCGGGATCAGTTTTTCCGGGAACTGATAGGGACCATAGTTGTTGGAGCAGTTGGTCACGATGGTCGGCATTCCGTAGGTATCATGGTAGGCTCTAACAAAATGGTCGCTGCTTGCTTTTGAAGCTGAGTATGGTGAATGCGGATTATATTTTGTGGTTTCATAGAAGAAATCATCTCCGTATGCCAAATGATGAACGTCTGAACTTGCTTTAGTTGTGAACGGAGGCTCGATGCCTTCCGGATGATTCATCGCAAGTGCTCCATATACCTCATCTGTGGAGATATGGTAGAATCGCTTGCCCTCATACTTCTCAGGAAGAGACTCCCAATAGAGTTTTGCCGCTTGCAGAAGTGAGAGCGTTCCCATCACATTGGTGCGGGCAAAGGTGAAGGGATCCTTGATGCTTCGATCCACATGGCTTTCGGCAGCGAGATGGATGATACCGTCAATCTGCTCGTCCTGCATCAACTTATAGAAAGCATCAAAGTCGCAGATGTCCATCTTCACGAACTTATAGTTGTGCTTGTCTTCTATATCCTTCAGGTTGGCAAGATTACCAGCATAAGTCAATTTATCTAAATTGATAATTTGATACTCAGGATATTTGTTCACAAAAAGGCGTACCACATGGCTTCCGATGAAACCTGCACCACCCGTAATAACGATATTTCTTTTCATGGTTACATATTGTTCTTTCCTGTTCGTTTTACCTCAGCTATCACTTTCAAGAGATACTGGCCATACTGGTTCTTCAGCATCGGCTTTGCCAACTCCCGCATACGTTCTTCCGTAATCCAACCTTGACGGTAGGCAATTCCTTCGAGACAGCCGACCTTCAAACCCTGACGTTTCTCCAACACCTCAATATAGGTGGAAGCCTCGGACAAGGAATCGTGTGTTCCTGTATCCAACCATGCAAAACCACGACCAAGTGTCTGTACCTTCAACTCTCCATCTTCAAGGAACTTTTGGTTGACGGTAGTAATCTCATATTCACCACGTGCCGAAGGCTTGATGTTGGCAGCCACATCCACGACCTTGTTGGGATAGAAGTAGAGTCCTACAACAGCATAGTTGCTCTTGGGCTTTGCGGGCTTCTCCTCGATGCTGAGGCAGTTGCCGTCCTTATCAAACTCTGCCACGCCATAACGCTCGGGGTCGCTCACCCAATAGCCGAAGACGGTTGCCTTCTTCTCTTCCTCGGCAGTACGAACTGCTTCTTTGAGCATCTTGGTAAAGCCGTTGCCCTGGAAGATATTGTCACCAAGGACAAGACAAGCAGAAT
The DNA here is from genome assembly GCA_051869575.1 of Prevotella sp. Lineage (GTDB taxonomy): Bacteria > Bacteroidota > Bacteroidia > Bacteroidales > Bacteroidaceae > Prevotella. Next base: position 1,332 of record JBJEAY010000648.1, read on the forward strand.
CGTCACCAATGAAGTCCTTACCGATGGTGAACGCCTGTGCAAGCCCATCAGGGGATGGCTGTTCGGCGTAAGTGAAGTTAACACCATAGTCACTGCCGTCACCAAGCAGACGCTTGAAACCGGGCAAGTCGTAGGGTGTAGAGATAATAAGGATGTCACGGATGCCTGCAAGCATCAACACAGAGATGGGGTAATACACCATCGGTTTGTCATAAATAGGCATGAGCTGTTTGCTGATGCCCTTGGTGATAGGATACAGACGAGTACCCGAACCACCTGCTAATACTATTCCTTTCATGTTTTTTTAAGTTGACAAGTAAATAAGTTCTTCGACGAGCGAAGCGGCAGAGCCGAACGGACGAGTTGATAGTTAATAAAGATTCATGTCAATGCTAAATGGTGAGTCGAAGTCTTTTAAGCATTCGTGCTTCAAGTCCTTTTCACTGAGTATCGCCTTCTCAACAGGTATGTGCCAGTCTATGCCAAGAGATTCGTCCTTGATGTTGATGCCGCCATCAGCCTCAGGATGGTAGAAATTGTCGCACTTATATTGGAACACGGTGGTCTCGGATAGAACAGCAAAACCATGTGCGAAGCCTCGTGGGACGAAGAACTGTCGGTGATTATCCTCAGTCAGTTCCACAGCCACATCAAGCACGGCTCCCTTTACGCAACGCACTAACTTGCTCTGCGTATAGGGCATACGCTGAAAATGCAGTCCTCGCATCACGCCGTAGGAGGACATGGATTCATTGTCCTGCACAAAATTGATACTATGCCCAAGTATAGGTGTTACTTTCTCGTCGAACTCTCTCTGAGAAAAACTCTCGAAGAAGTAGCCTCTCTCGTCTTTGAATACACGTGGCTCTATGATGAGCACACCGTCGATTGAAGTCTTTATGATTTCCATATTCTGAATCTCCTTTCTCAGAGAAGATATACTTACTTTGCCCGAGAAGTAGTACTTACTTTGCCGATGAAGTATATCTTCTCTGAAAAGTAAGTAGTATTGGCTTATTCGACATATATGTAATTCTGGGGTGCCCTGAAGTCCTCACGCAGGCGGAAGGGACTGATGGGGGCGGGATAGGAGACCACTTCTTTCAAGCGGATGGCGTAGCCGAGGGGCTTGCCCTTGAAATAGCGGAGGAAGAACGCCTTGGTGACTCCCGACTCGCTGTGCGTAAGGTGCCATAGTGCCTTGGGTGAGTCCTGAAGGATATGGTCTATCTGAAACTCGCCGACAATCATGCAGACTGGCGAGGAGGCGTAGATATACACCTTCTCGACAGGACGGCGGAAGACGGTCTTGCGGTATTCGTACAGCTTCTCGCCAGAGAGAATCTTCGTAGCGTATTCGGGCTTAACGGATAAGATAGCGTTCATTGATTTCTCCTAAGCGTAATATATGGTTGAACTGAGTGGTGGTAAGACGGAAGAAGCCCCAGTAGCTGGGATTCAGCCCTACCTGCTCCCGAAGGTCACGGAGTATCACCTTGCGGGTGAAGGCGATGTTATAGACCATCTGGATGAGGATAAAATTGGACTTGGTGCGATACCACTGGCACAGCTCGTATTCGGTGAATACGGACTGCTTGTGGGCATAGCGTACAAAGTCGCTCTCGTTGGCAAAGTCATGGATGGTTTTTACTTCTATGACGGTGCAGACGGAAGTGCAGACGCTGCGGTAGTTGGCAGGTCCTTTCTTGTCGTTCGTCCGATAGATGACGAGTTTGTCGCCCGGACGCAGCTGACGGGTGTCCTTCATCCAACAGATATAGGTCTTGTAGATGCTGTTGGTCTCGGAGTTGTCCTGTATGATGTCATACTTCCGCTCGTTCTTCAGAATGGAGTCGGGGAAGAGACGGGTGTGGTACTCCGGCATGATGCTGAGCTGAAAGAAGCGGTTGTCACGGATGTCGGTGAAGGGGTAGTCCTTCAGCGTGTCACCCACCATGCGGCGCATGTCGCGCAGATAGACGTTTTCCTCCTTGCCGCTCGCATGACGTTTGACACCGCACTGCACAAAGCCGAATCTCTCGAAAGAACGGATGAGGGGCTGCAACCGCTGCTCGGGGAAGATGGTGACATAGATTTCCTCGACATTACGGGCAATGGCGGTGTCGAGGAGCTTTTTCATCAGGCGTTCGCCACGGCGTGTGCCACGGCTGTCAATCTTGAACGTCCCGACCTTCAGACGATGCTTGGCAGGGAGATGGGGATGGACATCTGTCACCTTCTCCCGCTCCTCCTTGAGGTAGAGGAAGTCGAGCAGCACGTCATCCTCGTAATAGGTGATGGCGGTCTCGCCTGCAGCTGCCTTGCGGCGGAACCAGTTGTCGAAGCCTGGATAACTGGCTCGCAGCGAGTCGAAGAACTTGTCCGTGAGGTCTATTTCGGCAAAAGGCTTGGGACGAAGATCCATAGGCGAATGGTATTTGGTGATTAGCGATGATGCACTGACGGCGTTGGGGGCAAGGATGTTGTGTCCTCCATAGACGTTGTAGATAATCGGATGTCGTTGCTTTTCTTCCATGACGAATGCCGTTTCACTCTTATTGTTTAGACACACCGACCTGTGCCTTGTGGGCCTTCTTGTGCGCTTCCACCGCATTGTCGATATGGATGCGCAAGTTATCCACCTTGGTACCCTCGGTCACCTTGGGTGCCAAGGGCGGCAGGAGGCTGATGAAGCGTGTCTTGCTGATTTCCTCTTTGGTGAGGCGTGGCTCCTTCTCCGCCATGATGGCTACCACCTCGCCAATCTCCTTGGCGGTGGTGCAGGCTTCCAGCAGGGTGAGATAGCCGTGCAGGTCTTCCTCCTTATTTATATATAGAGAGAGGCGACGGGCATCCTCGGAGAGGGCCGGCTCGCCGTCCGAAGGCTTCAGCATACGCTCGGCAAACTGGTCGCCATAGAAATGCTGCTCTGCTTTCGTGGCGTTGGGGAGAATCTGGTTGGAGCCTCCATAGATGTTTATCTTTACTTCACTCATGTCTTTTCATCTTGATTTTAAGCATTGCTTCAACGGCTTATCCATGAAATATCAACGGATTATCAACGCTATTCCATGGAATTGATTTGGGCTTTCTGGAGCAGTACCTTTGCATTGCAGTTCGGAAATAACAACCTCGGTCGGACGCTGTGAACTGCCGGCGTAAGCACCAAGTCCCATACCGACGATGGGCAACAGATATGATTAACTACAGTACTTTCATGTGGAAAAGTCCGCTGGACGACAAGGCTCCCGAAATGGCGTATGCCAAGAACCAGGTGACGAAGGTGATGAGCTTCGACGAGTTTGTGAAGCACATCTCGGAACACAACGGGGTGTTCACCCGTGGTACGGTGAAGGGTGTGGTGAGCGATACGTGCTCCTGCCTCGTGGAGCAACTGCTCAACGGCTACAAGGTGCAGTTTGGCGAGCTGGGTATCTTCAGCATCTCCATCACCTGCGACCCTGCCCCTTCGCTGAAGGAGTTTACCGCGGACAACATCAAGGTAGTGAACCTGCTCTTCACTCCGGGTGCTGACTTCGAGAACTTGCGCGGCAAGGCTGAGTTCAACCTCGTGGCAAGCCGTGCCGTACAGGCTGCTTCCATCAAGGCGCTGAAGGAGGGTGCCGACATTGTGGACCTCGCTGCCCTGCGCAACGGTTCTGCCAATCCTTCGACCGAGGAGCCTACCAATCCGGACAACAACCCTGGTGGTGGAAGCGACAATACTTCCGGTGGAGGCAGCGAGACCCCTGACGGTGAGGATATGCCCGCATTCGAGTAACTGACTAATTCCACGGAGGGCGCGTCCTTCCGTGGATAACCCTGAAACCATGAAGTTTATATTGTTCATCTATTTAAAGACGACGAGTATGAAGAAAGACTGGAAGAGCATCGTGCTCTATGTAATCCGAGTGATTGAACTGATTCTGACGGGCGCAGCGGGTGGCGCTGCCTCGCAGATGTTCTAAGTGTGTTTTGACGACAACAGGGACAACAGAAGACAACTTCTTTGTCAAAAAGGTTGTATAAGTTGTTTTTGTTGTCGTCTTTCAAAAAGCAAATTCTATGAGGAAGATTACTTTGATTATCGTGCATTGCACCGCCAACAGGGCGGGCAGTGCCTTGCGGATGGCGGACATCGACCGCTATCATCGTTCGCTGGGTTGGATAGGCTGCGGCTACCACTACGTGATTCCTACTGACGGCACCATTGAGATGGGCCGACCGGAGGAGATGGTGGGGGCGCACTGCAAGAACCATAACAGGCATTCTATCGGGGTGGCTTACGTGGGAGGACTTGCTGCTGACGGCAAGACTCCCTGCGACACCCGAACGGAGGCGCAGAAGCGTGCGTTGAACCATCTGCTGGAGGATTTGCATAAGCGTTATCCTAAAGCGTTGATTGTGGGTCATTGTGACTTGGAGCCGAGGAAACCGCATTGTCCGGGGTTTGATGTTTACAAGGAGTTCGGGGAACTACAACCTTAACTTTAACCTTGACCTTAACTGTTTTTTGAACGCGAATTATCGTAAATTAACCGTGAATTGACGTGAAAAATTATTTTCTTTAATTTGCGGAACATTTGCGGCAATTTGCGTTCATTACTCTCAAAGAATCAACCTTGACTTAACTGTTCTTGACGACAACAGGGACAACTGAGAACAACTTTTTATTATTAGGGTTGTATAAGAAGTCTTTGTTGTCGTTATTCTTTATTTCCTCCATACCATTTTGTTGACTATTCCTACGTAGCTCTGGATGATTTTCACCACCTTGGTAGAGACATTTTCATCCACGTAGTCAGGGACGGGGAGGCCGTGGTGGCCATCTTTGCAGAGTTCCACCGCGGTATCTACTGCTTGCAATAGACTCTTGGTATCAATGCCGGCAATGATGAAGTCGCCTTTGTCGATGGCTTCGGGACGTTCTGTACTGGTGCGAATGCAGATGGCTGGGAAGGGATGGCCTACGCTGGTGAAGAAGCTGCTTTCTTCGGGAAGGGTGCCGCTATCGCTGACTACGGCGAAGGCATTCATCTGAAGGCAGTTGTAGTCGTGGAAACCTA
>JBJEAY010000649.1:0-6379 GCA_051869575.1 Prevotella sp.
GACGTTGCAGCAGAAATGGTGGCTAAGATAATGAAGGATGATTCTTTAAGAAACGATATGGCGTTGGCTGCCATTGAGAAGAGCAAGAACTACTCTGTGGATGAGATATATAATAGGTGGATGAAAATATTGAGAAAAAACAATGAAAAATCATAGATATACTTGTGTTAAGAGTCTGCTGAGGAAAACGGCAGATAAAAAGGTGATATTGGTGGATTTCTTTGATACGCTTGTATTCAGAAGAATCCATTCTTATCAAGTGTATATTCCTTGGGCAAAAGCGTTGCAGAATAGAATAGGATTGGACAATGTGACTCCAGAACAACTCGTCAGTCTGCGTCGTCAAGCAACATCTTCATTGAGGAAGGAATATGCAGAACCTCCCTATTCGCTTGTGATGGGTAAGGTGTATGCGGAGCTTTCCTGCAATTTTAGCGAACAGGATTTCATCAGTCATGCCTTGGAAGCAGATATGGCAATAGAATTGGGATGCCAGTATGGCAACTCCCATCTCATTCAATTCTTGCGAGCAGCCAAGATGCGTGGACAAAAGGTATATGTGGTCAGTGACTTTTATTTGCCGCAATCGGCATACAAGGAATTTCTCGTCAATGCAGGTTGTGAGGATGTGATTGACGGGGTGTTTGTCAGTGAGGATTGCAACAAGACGAAGAGTGCTGGTACGATATATCCATTCGTGTTGGAAAGTATCGGAGTGGGTGCAAGTGACTGTGTGATGTTTGGAGATAGTAGGCTGGCGGATGTGATGCAAGCTGAAAAGAACGGCATACAGGGTATGTGGTATTTCCCGTTGAAACACAAGATTTGGACGAATATAAGCAGAAAATTAAAGCTTGATTATAGCAAGCGTATTCTGCCAGCATTGGCCCAGTATCTATACAAGCATTCCTTATACGATGAGTATGCCCTTGTGCTCTTTTCCTTTGCTCAAAGGATTGTGGCAGAGGCAAAGAAGGACGGAGTTCGGAAACTCGCATTTGTCAGTAGGGGGGGGTACTTTTTAAGGCTTGTAGTTAATGAATATCTCGGGAGTCAAGGGATTGGAGAAATTGATGCTGCTTATTGCTATGCTTCAAGGAAGGTTTGCTTGACGAACGATGCAGAAGAAGTGAGGATTCTTAAAGAATATCTGGACAATTTCATTGATAATGGCAAATTGGCAACCGTTGATGAGGGATGGTATTGTCATTCCCAACAAGCCATATCGAAGAAATATGGATATCCAACTGTTGGCTATTATCTTGGAGTCAGGGGTAAGGACGAGGGATATGCAAATTGCGAAAGGAAGGGTGTCTTGTTTGACATATTTGGCAATAATGGTAAGCCAACGAAGTATTATGGCATCTTCTGTACCAACTGCTCGATGTATGAACAGATGCTCACATCGCGCGAAGGTAGCGTGAAGGGATATACGAAGACGAATGAAGGTCTGCTGCCTGTATTGAAGGAGAACGAAGTAGAGGTGAAGCTTTATGACGAGGTAATTGCTCCATGGCAAAGGAGGATGCTACTGATTGTGAAAGGGCTGTGTGCTTGGAAAGGCAAGGAATGTGTGCCTGATAGATTGTTGGCAAGAATGGTGTTGAAGACTGTGCTGTTTGCCAATAGAAGTCGATGTGAGTTGATGATAAGGCTCGACAAGGATATGATTGACAACTGTCATTCAACGAAACAGGTGGCTAAGGGTGTGAAGGATGTAAAGATTGACTGGAAAAAGCTATTTGTCCACCCTGAGATGTATCTTGGTATGGCATGTAAGGTACAGAGAAAACTATATGACCGACCTTTGTTGAATGGTATCTATAAGGTATTTGCTTTTGGTTTTTACCTTTATGTCAGAATAGTGAATAGGCTGTAATAACCACAAAAGAGATACTAAAGATGAAAAAGAAATTGTTTTTTTATGCCATCGCTCCTTTTATAGGGATATGGTTTTTCCCCATACTATGTTGCTATTTGATTTCTGATAGAAGAGGGTTGATTGATTCTGACGTGGAAAGATGGAAGGCTCATCAACCTCAAATCTACAAAGAAATAGATTTTTCGGTCGTGTCGTTTCTGATTACAATATGCCTAAGAACAGAGTTCAGAAAGCAGGTAATTTGGCGTTTAGGGGGGGGGGGTAAGATGTTGGTGCTCAATATGATATATGGTAATTGTAGTTCACTTTACATGGAAAGACCTGCACGTATCGGTAAAGGTTTGATGGTTGTTCATGGGAATGGAACCGTAATAGGTGGAGGATCAGTCATTGGTAATAATCTGACTATTTATCAGAATGCCACGATAGGATTTCATAATGGATTTCCTACAATAGGCGACAACGTCTTTATAGGTGCAGGGGCAATAGTGATAGGCAAGATTAAAGTGGGCAACAACGTTAAAATCGGTGCTGGTGCTGTTGTGGTGAATGATGTACCCGATAATTGTACCGTGGTTGGACCGAAAGCAAAGATAATTTCACAAAGAGATACAAGTTCCACATAATAATGAGACCACAATATTGTTTTGTATTTCTTGAAAGCAGTGTTTCTTTTATGAATGCCATAAAGGGAATCATGCTGAAAAAAGAAATAAATGTAGAGAATATATCGGCTTTTAGCCGCAATTTGATATAGAAACGTTAAATCTGAGTGTGTTTTTCGTTGATTTCCAGATGAAAGTGCGGTATAATGAAGTTTTTTTGTTATCTTCGCACCGTAATTTGGACGAAAAGTATAATTATGGGAGCAACAGTTAAGAACAGTCAAGTAAATGGCATGGCAGCAGTGAAGGCTGTTGTCGTGAAGGAGACAACTTATCAGAAGTTGAAAAGGTTGAGCAAAAAGTATAATCTGCAGACGAACGACCCGAAATTTGCAAGAGTCTGACTTATGCGTTATATGCTTGACACGTGTGCCTTTATCGATGCGGTTACAGAACCCTCATGCCATGACTAACAAAATGCCGTTGATTAGTCGTGACCGCAAATTCCAATTCTACAAGTCTCAGGGATTGGATCTTATCTATTATGGCAATTAATTAAGCTTTTACATATTATTACAGAGGCTAAGGGCGGCGGCTCTTGGCCCTATGTGGTATTCTATTAATCCAAATTACATTTTATGAGATTTCTGAATGTGGACATCAAGGATGTCACTGAACAAGAACTGCTTCAACAGCTGAGGCGGGGCGTGCTGATTACGCCTAATGTAGATCAGATGGTGAAGCTGCAGAAGGACAGGGAGTTTTATGAGATAGTGAAAAAGGCGGAATGGGTGGTTTGCGACAGCAAGATTCTTCTGCTTTGCTCCAAGTTGTTGGGCACTCCATTGAAGGAGGCGATTCCCGGCAGCGGTTTCTTTCCGCACTTCTATATGTATCACAAGGATGATGCGGACTGCAAGATTTTCCTGCTCGGTGCGATGGAGGGTGTTGCCAAAAAGGCAATGGAGAACATCAACCGCGAGGTGGGCAGGGAGATTGTAGTCGGTGCTTATTCGCCTTCATACGGCTTTGAGAAGAAGCAGGAGGAGAATGAGGCTATCTACAGGATGATTAATGACAGCGGTGCGAATGTGGTTCTGGTGGGCGTTGGTTGTCCGAAGCAGGAGAAGTGGATTGACGCTCATAAGGCGAAAATGCCGGGAGTGGAACTGTGGATGGCTCTTGGAGCGACCATCGACTTTGAGGCTGGCAATGTGAAACGTGCGCCGAAGTGGGTGCAGAAGATTGCCATGGAATGGTTCTACCGCTTCCTGATGGAGCCAAGGAGGATGTTCAAGAGATATTTTGTGGATGATATTCAATTTTTTAAACTAATGTATATGCAAATGACAGGAACTTATAAAAACCCGTGGGGGGGGGTAAGAAATGATTGTCGATTAAGGATTGATGATTGTCGATTGCTCCTCATTATGAATAATGGGGATATGGCTGCCATTGATGAAGAAAGGAGGATGGCGGCATGAGTAATAATGCAAGAATAAGAGTATTAAATGTAGAAATAGACAATATCACGACCGATGAATTGTTGAAAAGACTTGACCATGGGATATTGGTGACTCCCAATGTGGATGACGTGATGAAACACCAACGGAATGAGGAGTTTCATCGATGCGCATCAAAAGCGGAGTTTTCAGTGTGCGACAGTAAGGTGCTGCTGCTTTCAGCGAAACTATTGGGCACACCACTGAAGGAGGCAATACCGGGGTCGAGCTTTTTCCCTCAATACTGTGACTTTCACGCCAAGGACGACACAAGGATTTTCCTGTTGGGCGCAAAAGAAGGCGTGGCAGAGATAGCAAAGGGAAAGATAAACAAGAGAATCGGCAGGGAGATAGTGACTGGAACATATTCGCCGCCATTTGGCTTCGAGAAGGATGAGCAGGAGTGTGAACGGATTGTTGAGATGCTCCGACAATCGGATGCCAATGTGGTTCTGGTGGGTTTGGGAAATCCGAAACAGACACTGTGGATATACAAACATAAAGACAGAATTCCAAATATCAATGTATGGATGGCTCTCGGGGCTACGATAGACTTCGAGGCAGGCAACGTGAAACGTGCGCCGAAGATATACCAGAGGTTGGCTTTGGAATGGCTTTACAGATTGTGTATGGAGCCACGGAGGATGTTCAGAAGGTACATGATAGACGACATGCCCTTCTTCTGGCTTTTGATGAAGCAGAAATTCGGGAAATACGTTAACCCATTTAAAGACTGACGAATATGATAATAACAAAAACTCCATTCCGTATGTCGTTCTTCGGCGGCGGAACAGATATGCCGGCGTTCTTTAATGAGCACGGCGGTGCTGTCATCAGCACTACATTCGATAAGTATTGTTATGTGAACGTGCGACACATGCCACCGTTCCATCCTTATATCTCGGAGTTGGTGCATAACCGATTCGAGAGAGTGAATAACCTGGAAGAGATTGAGCATCCGCTGATACGTGAATGTATGCGGCTGCATGACATCCATGAGATACGACTGACGTATGAAGGCGACCTGCCTGCTCGTACAGGACTTGGAACTTCATCGACGTTTGCAGTGGGCATGCTTAATGCTTTCTGTGCCTTGAAGGGCAAGATGATGAGTCATCGACAGTTGGCAGTGGAGGCTATCAAGGTGGAGAGGGAAATACTGAAAGAACATGGCGGTTGGCAGGACCAGATTGCGGCTGCATACGGTGGTCTGAACCGCATCGACTTCCATGACAATGATTTCTCGGTTCATCCAGTGATTATCAGTCCTGAAAGGAAACGTGAGCTTGATGGCAACCTGCTTCTTTTCTATACTGGCGTTCAGCGTTTCTCTTCCGACATACAGGCAGACACATTTGCCAAGCCTGTTGACAAGACGCGGCAGTTGAAGGATATGCTTGCCCTCGTGGATGAGGCAGAGGCGATATTGACGGACAAGAACCGTAGCCTTGCTGAGTTTGGGAAACTGCTCGATACTACATGGAAACTAAAAAGAGGAACCGGATCTAAAGTTAGCAACAATGCAATAGACAATTTATACAAGACGGCAATAGAAGCCGGCGCTATCGGAGGAAAGCTGCTTGGGGCAGGAGGTGGAGGATTTCTTCTTTTTTTTTGTGAGAAGGAACGTCAGCCATCTCTTATGGAGGCTCTCGAACAGCTGATGATAGTGCCGTTCAGTTTTGAGAACGACGGCGCACAGGTGCTGTATTATGCACCTACAGAGTATTCGCCAAGAAAAGAAGTAAAACTTAACTGATATTGCCGATTATGGGAAACAACATATTGAAACATGTGGATTTGCTGGTAGAACGTTATCCAAATCTTGAATATTGCAAAAACGAAGTGATTTCCGCTTACAACATTTTGGAAGAAGCATATAGGGACGGAAGAAAACTGCTCGTGGCTGGAAATGGAGGCTCGGCATCTGACTCAGAACATATAGTGGGAGAGCTGATGAAGGAATTCCGACTGAAAAGAAAGATATATGCAGCTCAGATAGACCGACTGATGACTATTGACGCTGAGATGGGAACAGTACTTGCCGACCATTTGCAAGGTTCACTGCCTGCCATATCCCTTGTCGGTGAGCCTTCGCTGACTACGGCATTTATGAACGATGCCGTGCCTGTTTTGATATTCGCTCAGCAGGTGAATGGATTGGGTCGTGCGGGAGACGTATTCCTTGGAATCTCTACCTCTGGCAACAGCAAGAACGTTCTTTATGCTGCCGTTGCTGCCAAGTCAAAAGGATTGAAGGTAATCGGTCTTACGGGACAGAAGGAGAATGAGCTGGAGAAGTATGCAGATGTGTGCATCCATGTTCCCGAAACTGAGACGTACAAGATTCAGGAACTACATCTGCCCGTGTATCATTGTTTGTGTTTGAT
>JBJEAY010000650.1:0-6346 GCA_051869575.1 Prevotella sp.
CGTGCAGCTGCCGAATTGGGATATCCTGTCATTCTGCGTGCTGCATACGCTCTCGGTGGACTTGGTTCGGGATTCTGCGACAATGAGCAGGAACTCGACAAACTTGCCGAGAAGGCTTTCTCATTCTCTCCCCAGGTGCTCGTCGAGAAGAGCTTGAAGGGATGGAAGGAGATTGAATATGAGGTTGTGCGCGATAAGTACGACAACTGTATCACCGTATGTAACATGGAGAATTTCGACCCGCTCGGCATTCACACCGGTGAGAGTATCGTAATCGCTCCGTCGCAGACACTCACCAACAGCGAGTATCACAAGCTTCGCGCTTTGTCTATCAAGATTGTGCGTCACATCGGTATTGTGGGAGAGTGCAACGTGCAGTATGCCTTCGACCCGCAAAGCGAGGATTATCGCGTCATCGAGGTTAACGCCCGCTTGAGCCGTTCGTCGGCATTGGCATCTAAGGCAACGGGTTATCCTCTCGCCTTCGTGGCTGCCAAGTTGGGTATGGGCTATGGCTTGTTCGAGTTGAAGAACTCTGTCACCAAGACCACCTCGGCATTCTTCGAACCAGCCCTCGACTATGTCGTTTGTAAGATTCCACGTTGGGACCTCTCCAAGTTCCGTGGCGTTGACAAGGAACTCGGTTCGTCGATGAAGTCGGTGGGCGAGGTGATGGCTATCGGTCGCAACTTCGAGGAGGCTATCCAAAAGGGACTGCGAATGATTGGTCAGGGAATGCACGGATTTGTCGAGAACAAGGAACTGCAGATTCCCGACATCGACGCTGCATTGCGTGAACCCACCGACAAGCGTGTGTTCATCATCTCCAAAGCCATGCATGCCGGATATACTATCGACCAGATACACGAACTGACAAAGATTGACAAGTGGTTCCTCGAAAAACTGCAACATATCATTGACATCGACGAGCGTCTTAAGGCTGTGGGCAATGTCAATAACCTGCGCAAGGACTTGTTGCGCGAGGCTAAGGTATATGGATTCACCGACTTCCAGATTGCACGCGCCGTGGGTCTTGAGACTGAACTCAAGAGCATGAGCAAGGCGGGACTCGTGGTGCGCACCCTGCGCAAGAACTACGGTATCTTGCCTGTGGTGAAGCAGATAGACACCCTTGCAGCCGAATATCCCGCACAGACCAATTATCTGTATGTAACCTACGCAGGTGTGGCAAGCGACATCCATTTCGAGAACGACAAGAAGTCGATTATAGTACTCGGTTCGGGTGCCTATCGCATCGGCTCTTCTGTTGAGTTCGACTGGTGTGGAGTGCAGGCTCTCAACACCATACGCAAGGAAGGCTATCGCTCGGTGATGATCAACTACAACCCCGAGACAGTATCAACCGACTATGATATGTGCGACCGTCTATACTTCGACGAACTCACTTTCGAGCGTGTCATGGACATCATCGAACTTGAGAATCCGTCGGGTGTCATCGTCAGCACGGGTGGACAGATTCCCAACAACCTCGCCATGCGTCTCGACGAGCAGCACGTGCCCATCCTCGGTACATCTGCCAAGGACATCGACAATGCCGAGGATCGTGCCAAGTTCTCGTCGATGCTCTCACGCAACGGTATCGACCAACCGGCATGGAGCGCACTCACATCTATGGACGACATCAACCAGTTTATCGACGAGGTGGGCTTCCCCGTTCTCGTGCGTCCGTCATACGTGCTCTCAGGTGCTGCAATGAACGTTTGCTCCAACCAGGAGGAACTGGAGAAATTCCTCAAACTTGCCGCTAATGTCAGCGAGGATCACCCCGTGGTAGTCAGCCAGTTTATAGAGCATGCCAAGGAGGTGGAGATGGATGCCGTGGCCCGCAATGGCGAGATTATCGCTTACGCCATCTCCGAGCATATCGAGTTTGCGGGTGTTCACTCTGGCGATGCCACTATCCAGTTCCCGCCGCAGAAGTTGTATTGCGAGACTGTGCGCCGCATCAAGCGTGTGAGCAAGAAGATTGCCGAGGAGCTGCATATCAGTGGTCCGTTCAACATCCAGTTCCTTGCGCGCGACAATGATATAAAGGTCATCGAATGTAACCTCCGCGCCTCACGTTCCTTCCCGTTCGTAAGCAAGGTGTTGAAGATAAACCTCATCGAACTTGCAACAAAGGTTATGCTCGGACTGCCTGTTGAGAAGCCCCACAAGAATCTCTTCGACCTCGACTATGTTGGTATCAAGGCGAGCCAGTTCTCCTTCAACCGTCTGCAGAAGGCCGACCCTGTGCTTGGTGTCGATATGGCATCAACGGGTGAGGTGGGTTGCCTTGGCGACAATACTTCCACAGCCCTGCTCAAGTCGATGCTCAGTGTGGGTCATCGCATACCAGAGAAGACCATTCTTCTCTCCACGGGTAGTGCCAAGCAGAAGGCAGAGATGCTCGATGCCGCCAAAACCTTGGTTGAGCACGGATATAAGCTCTATGCCACTGGCGGTACGTCGAGGTATCTCACTGAGAACGGCATTGCCAACGAACTTGTTTATTGGCCCTCAGAGGACGGTAAGCCGCAGGCTATCGTCATGCTTCACAACCACGAGATAGACATGGTGGTGAACATCCCGAAGAACCTCACAGCAGGCGAGCTTACCAATGGTTATAAGATACGTCGTGCAGCCATCGACCTCAATGTGCCGCTCATCACCAACAGTCGCCTTGCGTCGGCTTTCATCAATGCCTTCTGCAATGTCAAGTTGGATGATATAGGTATCAAGAGTTGGAGTGAGTATAAATAAGACATGTGATAATAATAAGAAAAGGGGCGGTCAATTCTGACTGCCCCTTTTCTTATTATTAGGCTTACTGTTCTTCTTATCAGTAGGCTTATTATTCTTTTTATCAGTAGGCTTATTATTCTTCTTCTGTTTGTTTGCCGGTCGCTTGCCCCGGCGCTTGTGTCCTCCGCCACGTGGACCCTTGCGACGTTCTGCCGACTTGTATTCGGGTGCATCGCCAAGACCCTCGGGTAGGGGAGTCTTCGGCACTTCCTTCTCAAGGAAACGTTCTATCTGTTGGAAACGTCGTATGTCGTCGGGATTGACAAGAGTTATGGCTACACCGTCGCGGTCGGCACGGGCTGTGCGTCCAATGCGATGCACGTAGTCCTCGGCATCGTGGGGCACGTCGTAGTTGATCACCATGCGTATGTCGTCAATATCTATACCTCGGGCTACGATGTCAGTAGCTACAAGAACATCCTTTTGTCCGCTCTTAAACTTATACATCACCTCGTCGCGCTCCTGCTGTGTAAGGTCGCTGTGCATCGAGCAGCAGTTCACCTTCATCTTCTGCAGTTCACGGTTTATCTCCTTCACCCTCTCTTTCTTACCAGAGAAGATGATTATGCGCTTTTGCTCCTCGGTATTGAAGATATGGCGGAGGATAGGGAGTTTCTGTGTATCATAGCATACGAAGGCCGACTGTTGGATTTTCTCTGCCGGTTTGCTGACTGCAATCTTCACCTCCACTGGTTTGTAGAGGATATTGCGTGCCAGGGCCTGAATCTTGTCGGGCATGGTGGCTGAGAACATGATGGTCTGTCGGTTCTCGGGAAGTCCTTTTACGATGGTCATTATGTCGTCATAGAATCCCATGTCGAGCATACGGTCGGCCTCGTCGAGCACGAAGAAGCTGACACGACTCAGATCGACGTTGCCCATGCGTATATGACTGAGAAGTCGTCCCGGGGTGGCTATGACTACATCGGCACCCATGCGCAGGCTACGCATCTCCTGGTCGTAGCGTGTTCCGTCGTTGCCGCCATATACAGCCACACTGCTGATGCCGTCGAGATAGTATCCGAAGCCCTGCATGGCCTGGTCAATCTGTTGAGCCAGTTCGCGTGTAGGCGACATGATGATACAGTTGATGGCATCCTTGGGATAGTCGTCCTCGTCGAGCATACTAAGTATGGGCAGCAAATATGCCGCCGTCTTACCGGTACCGGTTTGTGCCACACCCATCACGTCGTGATAGTCGAGAATCTCGGGTATGCACTTCTCCTGTATCGGCGTACATTCCTCAAAGCGCATGTCATACAGTGCGTCGAGGATATTGTCATTCAAATACGTTTCTTCAAATCTCATCAGTTTGGTGCTTTGCGATAGCATAGGTATGCTATGCCGAAATATAGTATATTTGGAATCCATGCAGCAAGCATGGGTGGAGTATTGGCGTTGATGGCAAAGGTGGCACATACCGTCTGCAACAGGATATATGCAAAACTAAGGGCAAGACCGATGCCAAGATATAATCCCATGCCTCCCTTTCGCTTGCGCGAACTGAGACTCACACCGATAATGGTGAGGATGAACGACGCGAAACACGAGGCTATGCGCTTGTGATATTCCACCTCATACTGCACCACGTTGCTTGAGCCACGTTCTTGCTGTTTGGAGATATAGCGAAGCAGTTCGGGACTGGTGAACGTCTCTTGCTGACCCTTGCTGAACACGAGATCCATAGGCTCCATCATTATCACAGTGTCCTTTTCCATTCCCGAGGTAATTTTCTCGCGCATGCCACGCAGGTCGCGAGTCTTGTAGTTGACCATCTTCCAATGATAGCGCGAGTCGCTGATGGTGTCGTATTTCACGACATTGGCAGTGGTGTGGAGAATGAGTTTCTTTTTCTCAAACTTGTCAAGCGAGAATCCGTAACCCGTCTTCGTCTTGTCGTCATATTGGGATATATAGGCGATGACACCCTTGCCCACTTGCAACTGCACGTTCTGTGCGGATGTAATCTTTTTGTTGTTTTTGTAAAGCGACTCAAAGTCATGGCGCACAACAGTTCCCTTGGGGATGACGTAGGAGCCGAGATAGAAGTTGAGTGCGGAGATGAGAGCCGCTGAAATCATGTAGGGGCGCAACAGTCGCTTGAAACTCATTCCGCTTGCCAACATGGCGATAATCTCGGAGTTGCCTGCCAGTTTGGAGGTGAAGAAGATTACGGCGATGAAGACGAACAACGGACTGAACAGGTTGGCGAAGTAGGGTACGAAATTGGCGTAGTAGTCGAACACGATAGCACGCAGAGGTGCATGATAGGATGTGAACTTAGCCAAGTTCTCGTTGATGTCGAATACAATGGATATAGAGATGATGAGGGCAATGGAATAGAAATATGTACCGATAAATTTCATTATGATATACCGGTCCATACGCTTGATGAATTTCAGCTTATGCAGAAATCCCAACTTATGGGTGAATTTCAGTTTGTTCAATAACTTTCTTAGTTTCTCTTTCATATTCTACGTCCTAAGTTGTCTATCACACTGCGTTTCCACTCCACGAAGTCACCATTGATAATATGTTCGCGCGCATCGGATACGAGCCGCAGATAGAAAGCAAGGTTATGTATGCTTGCAATCTGTAGGGCAAGAAGTTCCTGAGCCTTGAACAGATGATGGAGATAGGCCTTGGTATATACACGGTCGGTCTCGCATCCCGTTGGGTCGATGGGACTGAAGTCATACTCCCACTTCTTGTTCTTCATGTTCATCGTGCCCTCATAGGTGAATAGCATGGCGTTGCGACCATTGCGTGTGGGCATGACGCAGTCGAACATATCCACTCCGCGCTCTATTGCCTCAAGCAGGTTTTGCGGTGTTCCCACTCCCATGAGATAGCGGGGCTTGTCCTTGGGCAGTATCTCGTTGACCACCTCAATCATCTCATACATCACCTCTGTCGGTTCGCCGACGGCAAGTCCGCCAATGGCATTTCCCTCGGCACCCTTGTCAGCCACAAACTTGGCTGCTTCGCGCCGAAGGTCCTTGTATTGGCATCCCTGCACGATGGGGAAGAGTGATTGGTGATAACCATAGAGCGGTTCGGTTTCGTTGAATCGCTTGAAGCATCGGTCGAGCCATCTCTGTGTGAGTCCAAGGCTCTTCTTGGCATACGCATAGTCGCTGTCGCCCGGTGGACACTCGTCGAGAGCCATGATGATGTCGGCACCGATGATGCGCTCGGTGTCCATCACGTTCTCGGGAGTGAAGATATGCTTCGAACCATCGATATGCGAGCGAAACTCGCAACCTTCCTCCCTCAGCTTGCGTATGCCAGTGAGCGAGAACACCTGAAAACCGCCAGAGTCGGTGAGGATGGGGCGGTCCCAACCACCGAAGGCATGAAGGCCGCCTGCCTTGCGCAGGATGTCAAGACCGGGACGGAGGTAGAGATGATAGGTGTTGCCGAGTATAATCTGTGCCTTCACCTGTTGACGCAGTTCGGAAAAGTGCACACCCTTGACACTGCCGCAGGTGCCTACGGGCATGAATATGGGTGTAAGTATCTCACCATGGTCGGTGGTTAT
>JBJEAY010000651.1:0-6339 GCA_051869575.1 Prevotella sp.
GGCGAAATCTTTGTAGCTGTCCCAAGTAACACGATTGTGCTCCTTATCCTCCTGGATATTGTACTCTTGGCGGTCCTCATCGGTAATCGCCACCTTTTTCATAATCCCACGTTTGAGGTTAAATTCCATGAATTTACCTTGCTGAGGGAGCAATTGAGGGATGTAAATCCTGTCTTTAATGTGAAGTTCCATACTGCTATTATATTTGATCTTTACTAAAGAATAGAAGCGTGATTTTTGAATGGTTTGAAAATACTGGAATATTTTACCATGTGAAAATATTATATGACACTCCTATACCGATATATGGAGTGATTTTATCTGGTGTAACCCCAGCTCCAACTTGTAACCCCAACCCCCAGCGTTTTGGCTTAGTCTTAATATATTCAGGCTGATAAATCGTCGTGGTATAGGTTTTTTGGAATATGTGTAAGCTATCAAGGGCCGGCTCATATCCACTAACCCATGCGACATAGGTTGAATCCCTGTATTCTTTTTGAGTAATAGGCAAATCAACAGATACGGAATCGCCACACGCCAGTCTTATGCTGTCCTTCACATTTTCACTTACCGGCAACGTTTTAGTAACATACCGTATTACCAGACTGTCTTTTGGAACCATCTGGTAATACGGTATCGTGTCATAATAGACATCGTGAACCTGATATGCTGGAGGGGTATTGATTTTTTGGTACGCATACCATTCAACGCCCATATACAGAAGGACTCCAACAATCAAGCCAATGATAAATGCAAGCGTCTTTGTCATATTATTTCAATTGTTATGGTTTCGCCTGTTTTCTTAGCAGGCCAAAAATAGTTCTCCATAAGACTACACCATACCTGCTGTGATTCTACAACCTGACCCACAATTTTGTTTTTACCTACAATAATACAGCCAGCTGAGCTTTTAGCGGAACTACCTGGGTGGATCAAAATGCCATCGAAACTATTGACATTCAGCAAGCGTGGCATCTGCGCATGATATTTACGTGCGTAGGGGTATTTGTCATAGTTAGAAAACTTGGGGGAAACTACGTTCATTGTGATTTTGTAGGTTCCATAAGGTATGGCCGTTTCAGCATATACCTTCTTTTCCCCATTGTCAAACACACCGTTTTTGTTAAGGTCTCTCACCTTGTCTTCTACGGTATCACATAGATAAGCCCAAGCGTTGTCCTTCCAGACTTCCAGCTTACCAATTGTGTACGTGTCCCGTAGTGCAATACGTCTTAATCTGAGTTTCATTGTCCTATTGAATTATAAGGGATAAACCATTCCTCTTCTCCTAAATAGCGTCCTGGAAGTTTGACCCAGCAGCCGTGGATTCTATCGGCATGGCGTACCACCTCCACTACCGATGCCGTCAATCCGGCCAGTTCACCTAAACGCATATCATTCAATGCGTATGACGGAAGAATGAGAATAGTGTCTCCGATGTTCATTATAGTGATTATTTATATTCAGGAAGTAAATACTGGATATTCATGGCCGCATTGTGCATGATTCTCTTAGCATCTTCCTCGTTAATGTCAATTGGGTGAGTGAACTCACAGAATATGCTTCCAACCCAGTCATACCGGTTGTCATTCATGCGTTTAATAATTGCTGCTTGACAACCATAGCTGGATAGGATGGACTTTGCATATTTATCTCCCACCTGCTGATCGATGTCAGTGATATACATGAACAGGTTTTTTACGAGATCGCTGGCAAATTTGGCAACGTCTGCAATATGCAAATTTTGGACATGAGGTTTCATGGGTTCAACGCCCTTGCGTTTCACCTCATAAAAAATTGACATGAAACTTTCGTTGCCCAGAGGATGGGGTTGTACAATATACACACGGTCTGCATTCAATTCGTGCAGAATGTTCCACAATTCTCCAAATACCAGTGATGAATTGTCCGCACGCCTTAAACTTTTTGCTTCTTCGTCTTTTTTGAACTGCTCAATTTTGAGGTCCGTCAACTTGTTTTTGGTATATTGGTTATACGCGAACCAAGCTGCTGCAATAGTCCCCATTGCACTTATTATTGCAGCCAGATTAGAAAAAATTGCCTCAGTCATTGTTCTGTTCGTCTTTCTTTTGTTCCGGCATAATCACGTTAAAGGTTATGCCACCCTCTTCTCCTCCTTCAATACTTAATTTCTGTGCTTCTTTAACCGGGTACATATCCATGAGAGCTTTGGAGGCACTTACCGCTACACTGCGTAGAGGCGCAGGGGAAATAACCTGTCCTTTACGATTGGTGTTTTCTTTGGAAGAGCATTCTTCAACAATTTTTGCGAGGTTGCGAGTCAAAAACTTCTTCATGTATTTGGCTTCCTCGTATGACAGTTTCTCCAGCTCTTTCAAATATTCCTGTACATCCTCACGAGCCAAAAATTTCAGAGCCTTATTACGTATGTTGCCATTGGAATCATTGAAGGCTTCTTCCCAGCATCTACTGGGGTTGCCTGCAAAAGGAGCATCACCATTGGCGTACAACTCGCAGAACAGTATTTCTTCTTTTGTCAATTTTGAATCCATTGTAATAATTATTAGAAAGGCACCACAATAAGTAGTGCCTTTGTTCATTTACGAATAGAGATATACAGCCTCTATTGTTTGCGATACTCTAATAATTTCTCAGTGATGGTGTCTCTAAACAAGTCTGCTATTCCACTGCAAGCCGCCTCAATATCTTCTACCGATTTCAGATATTGCATATTGAAGTTGATTTGCAGGTCATAACCTGATATTTCTACCAGGACTTCGTTAATGTCTGCATTGACGATATTCATCACTTTTTTGTCGGAAACGAGTTTGAATTTTACTTCAGGCTCGTTTACATCTTGGAGTTGTACGTTCTGTTCTTCCATTGGGCTATATCTTAAAATGTTTTCTACTTTTTTCGGCCTTGGACATTTCTAACGGGCCTCCTTCAATTTCACCACCTACACTACGCATACGTTGGGTCAGTACTGCTGCTACATTAGTGGTCGCAGAAACGTCCGCATCAGCATCGTGAGCGTCATCCAGCTCAATGCCTAAATGCTCGCACATGATCTCCAGTTTGTATGAATCAATATTTGGCAAATGGCATAATGCCAACTGTCCTAAAACAATAGTATCAAGACATAGAGGGTGCCAGTGGCCATAAAAATCTTCGTGACCTCTAAGATACTTTTTCACTTCCTCAATCAGTCCTGCGTATTCCATCATTTGACAGAAGAACCCCTCATCAAAACCAATATTCTGGCCGATTAAGAACGGCTTCATGCTTTTGGAACATTTGGGAGTGTGATCGATAATGAATTGCACAACTTCTTTGGCAACTTGCTCTATCGGCAAACCCTGGGAGTACAGCATATCCATTGTTATGGCTGAGTAAGTCAGGGCTTTGTCCGAATATACCATAGGCGTAGCTTGTGGCTCCTCAAATTTACTTTTCAAAACCTTTCGCTTTTTGCCTACGCCTGCAATTTCTTTTTGGTCGTATGGATAGACATAGCTGGTGTAGCTTCCCAGCTTTTCAAAGGTATCAAGACGAGTAGCGTGTATTGAAATCTGAGTACACGCACCGGTTTGACACTTCAAATCTCCTGTTTCAAAGTCTAATGTAAACGCTACCAAGGGAGCCTTGTCATTTTGTGGTGCTGCCATAGTTTTCTTGTTTTTGGATGATACATTGTGCTGTTAAAAATAAGGTGGCTCGTAGTTGTTCTATTGAGCCGTCATTATTGATGATGTAATCGTAGCATTCATCTGGAATGACGATGCGGTCTTTGTCGCGCTCTTTTCGTTCTCTTTCAATTGACTCTAAATTCGAGCGGTTGAGCTTTATCGTTATGAGCTGGAAGGCAAAAGGGGTGTTCTCTTTACTCATCAGATTAACTAAACCCTTTTCGTCAATTACATATACATTTGGGAACAATGTTAGAAACTGATTCCACTCCGTCCAGTATTCATAGCCTCCAAACTTGGTGTAGGCACACATTTTAGACTGAGGCGGAACTTGTTTCTTTGTAACAAACCAGTGATCTACTCCATCGATTTCCCCCTCACGTTTAGGGCGTGTGGTGTACGAAACGATTGCTGTCCAGCCGAATTGTTGCTGGAGTATCATGGAAGCGGTTGTTTTACCACTCCCAGACGGCCCTACGATACAAATGATTATCGGTTTCATATAATTTCTATAAAATTGTTGCGTGTAAGTTGAAGATTGTTTTGTCCTGCATAGTCACTGTATTTGATTGCGGCCATACATACTATCAATTTGTTCTTGGCGTTTATCAGATGCGCACGGGCGGTCATATACTCTTCGGGCCACACCACAAGCTCTGACATATCGTTGTTTTGCTGTAACGTAACCTTGCAGAATGTCTCAATGTCACCGGTCTTCTTACTGGTAAATTTCTTTTCTTCGATGTCCACGATAGTCGCGCATATTGCGGCTTTTTTGCCATCTAACTCAGGATCGATAATGTCCCGAAGATTATGATAAGCCGCACGTCCTTTGATGTCTTGTTTGATGGCGGAATTATCATAGATACGCTTATAATCAATGGCACCCAAACCAGAAACTTTAATCTGTTGTTGACTCCAGAAATAATGTTTGCTAATCAACGTTTCTGGAAAGTCTTTAGCCTTGATCTCAAATCCCAGTTCTTCAGCTGCTTTTTCAATTATGGCGTAGCGTTCTATGACGGACTCTGCGTGTTCTACTTTGTCAAAGCAGCCAGCCAATATCAAATTGAGAACATGACGGGCATTTACCGGGCATCTCTGCACTTCTTCTTCGTTATCCGGATCATCCCAGTATTGATACTTCTTTAGCTTGTATTTGAAGATACGATGAATGAAATTTACCACACTGGTAAAATCTCCGTTCTTAGTCCGTTCTTTTATGATCCAATCCACCGCTTTAGTCCCGACCTGTTTTATACGAGACAATGACCAGAAGATAGCGTTGGTCTCATAATCGGTGTAGAAAGATTCACCACTATGATTGATGTCAGGCTCTACTACTTTAGCGTTACTGCACGCTTCCATTTCCGACATCAAAGGTATCAGTTCTTTGTCATCTGCCCACTGGAGCGCAACTGTATAGAAAGCGGTTGGGTAATTAGCTTTTAGCCATGCTCCAACATAACTGGTAACGGCATAGGCTGTAGCATGGCTCTTATTAAATAGGTAAGACCCACCTGATTCAATCATTGCCCATATTTTATCAGCTTCTTCTTTGGGACATCCTTTTTTATCTGCACCTTGCTTGAATTTATCTTCAAACTTTTTAATTTTATCTACTTTCTTTTTAGAGATAAACTTAACCAGTTTCACGCCATCGCCGAGAGATAACCCACCAACCTCACGAGCGATTTGTACCATTTGCTCTTGATATACCATTTGGGCGTATGTCTCTTTCAAAGCGTTGTATGTGCCCCACATATATACTGGAGCCACAAGACCGTTTTTACAGTTGGCGTAGGCTTCTGTGGCTCCATTTTCCAACGTGGCCGGACGATATAATGCGTTGGCAGCGATAAGATCGTTGATACACGTAGGCTTCATTTCTATCAAGAACTTAGTAATTCCTTTGGAAGCAAACTGGAAGACATTTTGGGTGTAGCCGTGTCTAAGCAGTTCATACACGTGTGGGTCATCTAAACTGCTCTCTACGATTTCTTCAAGCGTGATATTCTTCCCATAATGCTCATTGACCAAATCAAATGTTTCGTGCAGCTTTGACAGTTCTTTGGTAGCCAAGCAGTCATTTTTCAATAACCCCAGCTCGTCCAGAGAATACCCATCGTCTTCTGATACCAATATGTCATCTACTTTTTTGATAGGCACGAAATCGAAGCATTCCACATCTTCCCCATCCATAGTGTCCGGCGTAACAATCAATGCTGAAGCATGGACAGAACTGGAACGAGGCTGGAACATCAAGGTACGGATATTCTCAAACAGCATGGGGTAGTCGTGGATAAATTTGGCCACCTTCTTATTTTGTGCGGCAAGTTTGAATATCCCAGTGTAATCGCATTTATCATCCTCAAAGATGGCAGTAAGGTAATTCACTAAAGAAGGGCTAATACGCATAGTTCTGGCCACATCTTTGAGCACGGCTTTAACTTTCAGGGTCGTGAATGTTCCTGCGGAAAACACACGTTGTTTTCCGTCATGGTTATAGCGATGCTCGTAGTATTCCTTGACTTCCTGACGCTTTGAGCTTTCAAAGTCAATATCTACATCTGGAAGCGAGCCATGCCCACCTTTAAGATAACCATCGCCTATGAAGCAATCCAACACAGGGATTGGATTGCTTGTGGTTTTATGCTTTAGCGATATG
>JBJEAY010000652.1:0-6303 GCA_051869575.1 Prevotella sp.
CCAAATGTCTGTACGCAGAAAGTAATGGCCCTTTAACTCCTTATCATAACTCCTTATCATAACTTCTTATCATAACTTCTTTTTTAATTATCAAAAAGTCCCGCAACATTATGAATGAAGCGGGACCCTTGAGTTTTTATTTCTCTTGTCATAAGTTGAAATCTACACGCAACTTCCCGCTTCACAGTTCCCTGCAAAGTAAAAGTAAAAGCCGTAAAAGTATGCGAACTGATTCAAGCTCATAATTATTTTCTTTTTAATGTTACTTACTTTTTTAATTTTTACGGTGCAAAAGTATAACATTTTTGTGAAATACACAAATATTTTGCTACTTTTTTTCGTTTTTTCTGTGATTTTTCTTATATACCGAGGGGATTGAGGTTACTTACCTTGCGTTTGGGGCGTTGTTCCACCCCTTTGGCGGTGAAGTCGCCCGTGATGTCGGCAGCCATCTCGGGGGCTATCTCCATCAGTCGGCGGGCATCCTCCTGAGCCCCCTTCTTGTCACCCATGCTCAGTAGCAGTTCGCCCCTCATCTTGAGTGCCTCTACGTTCTCGGGCTCCTTAGCCAACCGCTCTGTGAGCAGTGCGAGGGCAACCACCAGGTTGCCACTCGCTATCATTGTCTTTATATCTTCCATAATTTCGCGAAGCGATAAATCTTCTACCGCAAAAGAACTTTAATTTTTTAATTCTTTAATTCTTTAATCTCAGATGGAGAATTTCAATTCTCCATCTGAAACAGCGGATCCTCGGGAGTCACCATCACCGGCTTCTGCTCATTGAGCTTGAGCATCTCCTCCGACACGTACTTCTTATCCACCACAAGTCGGAACATATACTCCCTGAACCATCTGTCGCTCATTATCATGCAGCCTTGCTGACCCCACGATGCTCCCCAACTGTTCTCCACCTTCCATTTCTTGGCCTTTCCGTTTTCGTCGAGGTCAACGGCAGTGAGGGTCATGGCGTGAGTCGAACCGCTGTCGAAGGTGCTGATTCTCTCAGCCTTGTTCATACCGAAGGTGGTGCCCATCAGCGAACCGTAGTCGTAGTTTTCGGTGTCGCCATATCCACGCTTGCGGTCGAGCATCTTGCCCACGTCGTATGAGCTATACAGTTTGCGTCCGTCCTTGAGCGAGGCGATAGCCATCTGCTCGATGTCGTCCATGGGCAGGTTGAGATATTTCCAGTTGTGTCCGTCGTAGGTGTGGCGGTCGAGCTCCACCTCGTATGTCTTGTAGTAAGGGCGTCGTGGGTCGTTCATCACCATGATGAATGTGCCGTTGAGCTTGTCGCCCACCACCTCCTTGAAGAACTCCTGCGGAGTGTAGGTCTTTGGCTCTCCCACAGCCTTGCCGTCCTTGTTGCGATGGGCATAGGTGAACTGCGTGGGTGGCTGGCCGATGGTGAGTGCGAGCATGCGATATACCGTAGAGAGCATCTCGGTCTTAGCTTTTTCGATGTCTGCTGCCTTCTTGCCCTCAGCCACCATCTTGCGGAGTTTAAGTCCGTCCTCCCTCAGTCGCGATGATATCAGTCGCGCCATTCTCGACGTGTTGTCGCTCGAATAGCTCTCGGGCATCACCTGCTTGGGTACGAGTCCGTATTTCTCGGTCAAGTCAGCAACACCGCAGAATGTGCCTCCGTCGTTGATGGGATTCTTGAAGAAGAACTGCACCCTCTGGTCGTCGATAGGCTTCTTGCCTGTGTCGATCACTCCCTGGAGGAAGAGGTTAGCCTTCTCCAACTGGTCGTAGAAGAAGAGGTATGCCTGCGAGAACTCCACTCGCAGCGAGTCGGTGCGCTTGGCAAAGTTGGCTTTGAGAACATTCATCCCGCTGAACATCCAGCAGCGTCCCGAACTCTTCTGGTCGGTGATTGCCTGCTTTGGAGTCTCAACGCTGAAGTATGTGTCCAATTCCGCTGCATTGTTGCGGTTTTGCGCCAAGTTGTCAATCGAGTTGGCAGCAATGGCATTGGCAAGGGCGTTCTCCGCCTGTGTCATCTTGTTCTGTTTCTGTATCTCGCCAAGCATCTTGGGTGAGATACCGCCCGTCTGGGCGTTCATTGTTGCCGTCATGCACAGAGCCACGGCAAGGCTATAAATCTTCTGTTTCTTCATACCTTATTATATATATAGGTTGCTAATTCTTATTATCGTCTGCAAAGTTAGTAAAAGGGACTGCACCTATAAAAAGTGCAGTCCCAAAATTATTATGGATAAAATGTGTATATGAGTTCTATGTGTGATATTAGAAGAAGAGGTAGCGGTTGTCAACAACCTCAGCCTTCATGTTGAGCTCGCGCATGAACATCGAGGCTGCCTGAAGAGCCTGCTGCTGGAGCTGAGTCTCAACAGCCTTCTGGTCGTACTTCACGCCCTGGCGCTTTGACTTCTTCACCACCTGAAGCATGTAGGCACCGGCATTACCCTTGATGACACGCTTGCAGAACTGTCCCTGCTTGGTGGCAGCAACTGCACCGCTGAGGGCAGGCTCGCTTGCACCGAGTGTGGGGATGAAGGCGGGAGCGGCAAATGTAACCTGCTTAACGTCGGTCACCTGAGCACCCTTGGCCTTGGCTGCTGAGATGCTGTTGGCACCGGCGAGCTTCTTCTCAAGCATCTCAAACTTCTTGTCGATGAGCACTTCCTGCTTAACGATGTCCTTGACATCCTCAAGAGAACGTACTCCTACAGGATGAACACCAGTGAGGGCAACCACGAGAAGGTGGTCGTTGTTGCCACACTCATACAGAGGAGACACATCACCCTTCTTTGAGTCGAACACCCACTTCATAGCCTCGCGTGTGGCACGGATGCCGGCAACATTGTGCTCGGAGTTAACCATATTGCGACGCTCAGCAACCTTGAAGCCATACTTGGCGGCGTTCTTCTCGAGAGCATCGAGAGTCTGATTCTCGCTCACAAACTGGCTGAACTTGTTGTAGGCAGCTGAATATGTAGCCTTAGAGAAATCGATGGTGTGCTTAACTACTGCGGCAACATACTTGTCGGTCATAGCCTTGCGGTTGACAATCTGAAGAACGACGTTGCCCTGAGAGAACTGGAGGTTCTTAACCTCTCCGGCTCCGGTGTTGACAAGAGCCTCGATGAACGACTTGGTGTCGGCATCAATACCCTGTGCACCCTCATACATTGCACCAGTCATCCACATGCTCTTGCCTTCCTGACCATACTTCTTGGCGATAGCCTCGAAGTCGCCACCGGCCTTGATAGCGTTGTAGATGCTGTCGGCAGTCTTGCGGGCAGCGTCAACAGTGGCTGCACCTACCTGAATCTGACGATATTCAACAGAGTCGGGCAAAGAAACCTTAGACACAAGTTTGATGACGTTGAGAGTATTGTCCATAGCTGTCTCGAAGGGAGCGGTGGTCTGACCAACTGCCATAGAGTCGAGCTTAGCCTTGATGTCCATCGGGAATGCCTTGGCTGACACGGCAATGCCTGTGTAAGCAATCTGCGACTGAGCCTTGCGCACTACATCGGCGGGATTAGCTCCTGCCTGAAGCTGCTTCTGAGCGTCGGTCATAGTGGCCATAAGAGCCTTGCGGTCGGCTGCGGAAGCCAACACCTGGAAATCAACATACTTGATGTCGCGGCTCTCGACATACTGCTCATACATGGCCTCATTCTCCTTGTACTTGGCCTTGAGGTCGCCGTCGGTGACAGTTACCTTGTTGTCGTTGATGGTAGAGTAAGCGATTGAAGCCAACTGAATGTCGCTCTCCTCATTCTGACCCTCGAAAGCCATCTTGGCTGATACGGGGTTGCTGATGAGACAGTGAGAGAGAAGGCTCTGATACTTCTGGGCGAGAGTCTGCTGACGCAGGTTCTTCTCGATAAACTTCCAGTAGTCGTAGATCTTCTTGTACTGCTCAGCCATCTGTGCGTTCTGAGGATTTGACTGCATAGCCTTGTAGTCAGCAAGGAACTTGGTGAGCATCGAAGCATCGAAGCGACCAGTCTGCTGATTTACGAATGGCGACTGCATAAGCATGGGGTTGGTGCCCTGCTTCATGATGTTCTGGAGTTCGGTGTCGGTGACGGTCAGACCGAGTTTCTCTGCCTCGTCGGCGAGGATAGTGTTGCTGACGAATGTGTTCCACACCTGGTCCTTCACCTGGTTGAGCTCATCCTCTGAGAGGTTGTCCCTACCCTGTGTCATCTTGATGACCTCCTGATACTCGTCAACGAGGTCCTGATACTCCTGAACGGAGATTTTCTTACCTAACACTTCGCCCACCTGCTGGCGCTTTTCGTTGCTTGCAGCCTCGCAAGAACGGAATGCCTCCTCGGCAATGAAGGCGAAGAGAGCGAATCCAAGAATGATAATCAGGAATCCGCCATTTTTTCGAATTTTTCCAATTGCTGCCATTTCTTTGTTTTATTGTTTTTTTATTTATATTGTCATTTTTAGCGCACAAAATTACAAAAAATATATGAAATAACGGAAGAAAAGTGGAAAAAACTTTATTTCTTCACTACTTTTAACCTCACAAGTTCGATTTTTGTCATGGTTGACTTCACAATTTTGAATTCGTAGTCGCCAATTGTCACTATTTCGTTGAGTTTGGGGAAGCTCTGATATTCATGCAGAATGAGTCCGCCAACTGTCATATATTCGTCACTCTCGGGCAATTCGAGATCGAACATCTCGTTCACCTTCTCTATCTCAAGACGGGCCGAGAGAAGATAGTCGCCATCGTCGGTCTTTCGAGCCACATAGTTGCTGGTGTCGTGCTCATCCTCTATCTCGCCGAATATCTCCTCGACGATGTCCTCAAGGGACACAAGTCCGCTGGTGCCGCCAAACTCATCCACCACTACTCCGATGGATTTTTTCTGTTGCATGAAGGTGTGCATGAGTTTCTTGGCTGCCATGGTCTCGGGCACGTAGGGAAGGGTGCGTATGCCGTCGCGCCACTTATCGGGATTGCGGAACATCTCGGAGGAATGGATGTAGCCGATGATATGGTCGATGTCGTCCTTATACACTATTATCTTGGAGAATCCGCTCTCTATGAACTTGTTGCGCAGTTCATCCACCGTACATTCCTCCACATTCACAGCCTCAATCTCGGTGCGTGGCACCATGCAATCCCTCACCTTGGTATCGCTGAAGTCGAGGGCGTTGTGGAAGATTTTCACCTCGTCGGTTATCTCCTCGTCATCCTTGGCATTGTCGATACTGCTCTGCACGAGATAGTCGAGATCCACTCGGGTGAATCCCGCTCCCTCCTTCTGTTTCTCCATCTTCACTCCCACCATGAAGAGCATGGCACGGGAGAGGAAGGTGGCAAAGCGCGATATGGGATAGAGCACGATATAGAACACCATGGCCGGGATGGCAAAGAAGGAGAGCATGGTGTTGGGATTGCTCTTGCAGATGGTCTTCGGCAAAAACTCGCCCGTGAAGAGCACCACCATGGTGGATAGTATCGTGTCGGCAGTCACTCGCTCGCCATCGCCAAGGGCACTGAAGAGTGTGGCGTCGAATATCTTGGCAAACAAGATACCATAGATGACGAGGGCGATGTTGTTGCCCACGAGCATCGTGGAGACGAAGTTGTTGGGATGGCGATAGAAAAAGCTGATAGCCCGCTGACTCGGACTGCCGCTGGTGTCCATCTCAGCCAACAGGCGGTTGCTCGACACGAAGGCTATCTCCATACCCGAAAAGAATGCGGAGAACACCATTGTGACTATCAGTGCTATAACGGTATCTGTCATTTTGTTTTCTTGAATGGTTTTACCTGCTGGCGCTTGGGCATTTCCACCTTGGCGGTGTCCTTGGCGGCATCCTTGGAGTCGGCTGCGGGTTTCTCGTCCTTTGACTTGCTGTCCATATCGCTCTTTATGAACGAGCCCTTGGAGTTGCTCACTGTATAATGGCGCATGTTCTCGTCGCTGCGGAAATACGTGCCCTCGAGGGTACGCTCCGGAGTGATGACCTGCGAATATTTATTGGAATAGAGTTCGTGCTTGATGCCGTCCCAGAAGAGCTCTTCGCTGGCAAAGCGCAATCCGTTGACATTGCGCAGGCGAACCCTTCCGCGCAGTTCCCACAACTTCAACTGGTCGTAATACCATGCAGTATCTGCTTGGATATATCCCTCGATATGGAATTTCTCGTCAAACTGCTCCATGAAGATTCCGCAGATGAAGGTCCATCTCGACGGATTCTTGATGGTGTTGACATCCCATCGCTCGGTGACGATACGATATTTTATCACTCCCGAGTCGGAGATAAGGGTGTTGACTCCATAGGAGGTCATCAT
>JBJEAY010000653.1:0-6296 GCA_051869575.1 Prevotella sp.
GTTATCTATCTTGCAACCTATCTTGCAACCTATCTTGCAACCATCTTGCAACCATGAGTCGTCAGGCATTTGCGAAGTCCGTTCTAAAGCCTGCTATTGATGATGGTTATGTCCAAATGTTGTATCCTGATAAGCCCAACCATCGTGGACAGAAGTATAAATTGACAGATAAAGGTTTGATGATATTGAGAAAATTATTATGAAAAGCGGATGTCTAACATGAGTAGGAACCTCTGAGTCACAAGAATGACAATATATAATAAGGTGTATATAAAATCATAACAGATGGCAAAGAAACAGAAAATAGTGACAGCCGAGATGCTTCGGGAGGCATATATCGCCAACCTCGAAGCCAAGCGCAAAAGCAATGCAAAGGAAATAGCCGACTTCACGGAGAGGGAGCTGGCTGAATTCATACGCCAATATGCCGACTCCCGTTTCAAGGATGTATATGAGGAGTTGGACCATAACTACTATGACCGAGTGCGCGAGATGATTGCCACCAATGGCGAGATGCGAGCAGCTGACAAAGCAGCTGACAATCTGTATTCTTTCCATCTGAAACAATTGACGAGCTTTTTGGAGTCGAAAGCATTCAAGGAACTGTTCAAGAAGAAAAGACCTTCGGCTGACAAGCCTAAGGCAACTAACCCAGCAGAGCCGGCAAAGCCTCAGGCTCCGCCATTCAGAGAAGAGACCGAGGGCGAACGCAAGCATATCGTCAAGGAGACGGACGTGGTGAGACGAAACCCTCAGTTGCGCCAGCAGTGCATTGACAGGTATGGCTACCAGTGTCAGTGCTGTGGCATGAACTTCGCGGAACTGTATGGCGAGGAACTTGGCGCCAACTTCATAGAGGTGCACCACCTTAGGCCAATATCGACATACGAGAAGGATGGAATACCAGAGAACTTCCTTGAAAATCTCGTTCCGCTATGCAGCAACTGCCACTCGATGATTCACCACATCAAGAATTCGGAGTATGCACTGAGTGACCTTCGTGAGGCCTATAGAGGGCAAAACAAGAAATTGCCAAATGGAAAGAAGACTGAAAGACAAAATAGCACAACTCGACATCAGCCAGCCATATGTCTGGAGGCTGCGACTAACGGAAACCGACTTCACTGAGCTCGAAACCGACCTGAATGATGTGGCGAGAAACCAGGGCTGCCAAGCGTTGGTAAGCGAGGAGTATGCTTTGGCTACTATTGTCTATATGGCTGAATGGTATAAACGCAGGTATCATAGAGGCAATAAGTGTGACATGGTGGACGGCCTCGACCTTGAAACCCTATGGACGAACGCGGGCATCAGTAAGAAACGCAACCTCTATAGAGACGACAACGGCAACAAGCGCTGGCTTTACTCCATCTATGTGTTGGGCGGTCTTGCCATAAAGCACGAATTAGGCAGAAACGACGGCATGAGATTTCTGAAAGGACTATGCCGCATCTATCATGGAGAAAACTATACGTTAGAGAACCTGGACGATGCGTCGAGAGCAGTGGCATTCCGTGAAAGCATCAAGCGTCAGCACTCCCTATACGAATACATGAAGGAGATATTGAATGGCGAACTGCCTTTTGATGCCGACGACCTGAACGACGAGACCTCAGAAGAGAATCGCTTCGTAGCCATCATCAAAGCCGCCAATGACGAGATTCTGCGACAGAAATTCCGCTTGGAATGGGCAGTAAATTTCTCGCCGGAATATGGCGGTATGACACGCAGGCTTAATATTTGGTTGAAACCAGAGGAAGTAGGCGGTGGTCTGCATCAGTATCTGAGGTATGACAGAGTTCATCTGTGGGGCGTGCCTCATCCCGAACAACAGCAACACCTTTTCATATATATAAGGTTCAAGAATGGCGACAAGGTGGTGGGACAATCCTATGACGAGCGTCCCCTTATTACCTATTTGAACCATGGAGTGAACGACTTTGTTGCCTTTGGCGTGGAAAAGGGTGTACAGATAAAACATGTGCCCACCTGCCGCTTCACACGGATAGAAATCATCGTGAAAGACGACGATGGAAATGAATACTTGGCCCAGACGCAGGACACCACCGAGTGGCTGCAGCTTTGGCGACAAGGCGGCTATGGCGACACATGGACTTCTACCCGCAACGACCAAAGGGAAACAGCGTTGCTCTTCTCCAACCGTTGCCGACTGAAGGACGCTGCCATCGTTGACTCCGTCATCCGCAAGCCCTTCCGTGACCAAGAATGGGGTATGAGCGAAACGTGGAACTGGACCTATATCTACGACTCCGTGACATTTCTCGACGAAAGTGGAAGGGAAATCAGTCTCTACAACCGTAATGGCTATGACCAAGTGACAACACGACTATATACTGACATCATACGCTATGTGTCGGGAGGTAAGGTGAAGCACATCTATGTGGAAGACCCCGATTCCTGCGATGAATACACTACAGATGAACTGCCCGTGATATTTGGACAGGAAG
This sequence comes from Prevotella sp., assembly GCA_051869575.1. Taxonomy (GTDB): domain Bacteria; phylum Bacteroidota; class Bacteroidia; order Bacteroidales; family Bacteroidaceae; genus Prevotella. Next base: position 2,469 of record JBJEAY010000653.1, read on the forward strand.
ACATCATCGTGCGCCACTTCTTGACCAAGGATGACATCCGAAATGCACAACCAGAGGCGGACACTGTGGCAGAGCAAATAGAATACAAGACAGTAGGCGGACGCTACGAGGAATGGACAACAGCAAACGAGCCTCCATACGGCGAGGTGACGCTGAGGGTGACCGTTAAGGGAAAGCCCTATCTGCTCAAAGTAGCTTACTTGCCAGGACTGAATATTGGACAACCCATCCAAAGAGACTTTGAGAATACGCTTATACGCTATAGAAACTTGGACAAACAGGAAACAGCGATACAAGACGAGATAGCAATGGACGGGCAGACACTCAATCCGACTGTTACCATACAATATGGCGAAGACTCCGACCGCTATAGCATAGAGGTGTATCGCCCCACACTCATAAAGGAGGTCTTGCTTGATGGCGAGATTATCCAATATCTACAGGGAGACGAGAAGCTGCGTCTGCCCTATATCTTTAAGAAGCGCGTCAGATTGAATGACTTCAGCAAGCAAGGTTATCAGTCATACGACTGCGTAGGCCTGGGAAGTATATATAGAAGAGAGCTTATCAACATAGACCATAATCCGAGTGTTGGAATGGCAGCCCTTGCAGCATGGGATGCCGACATCAACTATGCGGGTAAGCTCCTTGACCCTATGGCTCCCGACAGTCTGACCGTATGCTTTGGCAGAGCCCAAAACGATGCACGCTGGGAAGGGCTGGAAGCCCTCGTATGGGACTACGATTGTGAGAAAGAGCCAATGGCTACTTGTCCCGATGCAATTCCCGAATTTGGTATCATCTTCCAGAACCTCAGTAAGAACAAAAGTCTGATATGTAACTTCCCCATACAGCAAGATGACGACCCTTGGGGATTTGACGACGTTGTCTGTTCTATCACCAAGAGCTTTGAGGTGGCAAATGAGACAGGAACATATTTCTTCCTGATGAAACCTCTGAGGGATTTGAGACAGGATGAAATCATCCCTGAACTATACCAACCGCTTCTATTAAAGAGAGAAGGCAAACTCACTGACAAGGACAAGGAAGGACTTGTCCGACTGGGCGAGGAATTTGGCTTCGACTGGCAAGCACACAAGATAACTTTTGATAATGAATAAATACAATAGATATGAATTTCTCCGAACTATATAACAACAACCGCACAGCGGTGGAAAGAGCACTGGTGGCCATGTGGTGTGGCGAATCCACAAACGAGAGCCAACGCTCGTATATCAAGCAGTTGAAGACAATCATTGGCGAGTTGTTTGCGCCCAAGAATGCGGTGCCCATAGTGCAATGTATGAACTCCTACATCCCGGTTACTCCCGAAAAGGCTGAGGAGGCAAAGGCATTGGTGGGGAAACTGTGGACACCGTCATACGCTCCATACGAGCACCAAGGCAAGTGTTGGGATGTGCTGTTGAACCAACGGACGGCAGACGACAAGCCCAAGTCGATAGTTGTGACGACGGGTACGGGTTCTGGAAAGACAGAATGTTTCATGATGCCGCTTATACACGACCTTACTCAAAACGCACTTCCCGGAGAGATACAGGCTCTCTTCCTTTATCCGCTTAATGCGCTGATGGAAGACCAGAAGGAACGACTCGAGGAACTCATCTCTACAGCAGAATCCACCACAGGCACACGACTGACCTATACGGTGTATAATGGCGACCTTCCGGAGATAGAGCCAAAGAACACCGACCGTTCTGACGATGCCGAGAAACTGCGCAGACGCATTGAGCAAGTGACGGGCGGAAATTATGAATGGGTGAAAGATGATTCAGACGATAAAGGGCACTATGAGTTGAAGGACATGAAATATCCCCACATGGTTTATACCCGTAAGGATGTGCGTGACACACCACCTCATATCGTACTCACTAATCCGACCATGTTGGAATATATCCTATTGAGAGGAGCGGACGCCAAGCTCATAGTGTCAGGGAAGCATAGTCTGAGATGGGTGGTCATCGACGAGACTCACTCTTATACTGGTGCCGGTGCTGCGGAGTTGGCAATGCTGCTCCGTCGTGTGCTGTTGGCTTTCAAGGTTGATGCTGAGAACGTGCGCTTTGCCACTTCATCTGCCACATTCGGTAATGGCGAAAACCAAGAGGAAGAGGAAAGGGAACTGAAAGAGTTCATTGCCAGAATCACGGGCATCAGGACTGACCAGGTGGAAGTGATTGGCGGAAAACGTATCGGTGAGAAAGAGATTCCAACAGGTGAAGACGAGGAAAGATGGCGGAAGATATTCAAGGCTGACTATATCGCCCTTGACGAACTATATCCTGGCGAGGCTTCCATCAGTGACAAACTGCAATGGCTCGACGATATGTGCCAACGTGAGGAAGAAAGATATAAAGCCGCAGGCAAGAAGGTGCCCGACATGAAGTTGAAGGTGCATTATTTCTATCGTGTGCCTAACAACGGTCTGTTTGTCCGTCTTAGTGAGTATGCCGACGGCTCGTTCAAGATATATACAGAGAATGTTATCGGCAAAAAGATTGGCGAGACACCAGGTGTTGCTCAAGCCATGGAAGAAGCACCGCTGCTGGAACTTAGTCGCTGCAAGCATTGTGGCGAGTATGTAGCCTTGGCACAGGTGAACACAGAAGACTGGACATACGATGCAATAGCTACGGATGACAGCGACATGTTTGACCTCGTGATGGATGACAGCGACGAAAATGCCACAAAGAAATATGCCATATTCGGCCTCTCTAACGAAAAGAACGCCAAGGGCGACGGCAACGTGAAATTCCGTCTGATGCCAGGAGCCAAACTCCAACCGCTGACTCCTGCCGAAGAGAAAGACTCAGGCGAGTGGCATGTGGTGGGTAATATCCAAGGATGCTGCCCTTACTGCAATGCCAAGCAGACGAAGAGCCACAATACAGACAAGGATGTGGAGGGCGACGCCAATGGCAATATGGAAGACAATCGTCTGCAGAAGTTCCGCCTCTCTGCCGACTTCATCTCCCGTGTGCTGGCTCCAAGCATACTCGACCAGTTGGACAAGGGAACATCGCAGACCGACGGCATCGTGTTGCATGACGGTCAACAATATATCAGTTTTGTGGATAGCCGACAGTCTGCTGCCAGGGCAACCTTGAAACAGAACTTAGAGCAGGAGCGAATGTGGTTTTACAGCACCATATATCATGAGCTTTGTCGCCGTAAGGCTAATGGACTGACCAAGGAGGCTGCCATGACTCAGATTATGGCGAAGGTGCAGGCCGACCCGATGTCAATGATGAAGTATGCGCCAATTATGGGTAATCTGCAATCTCCAGACCCGAAGGTGGTGCAGAGGCAACTGGAAGAATTGTCCTGCAAATACATGACATGGCAGGAAATAGCCGAGCTAATCAAGAAGGATAAATACTGTCCGGTTTTTGCTTCTGTCTTTGTGAAGCGGTCGGGTGAAAGTGATGAGATAGAAGACGGACTGCCGTCGGAGGAGATTCTGGACAAATATGTGCAGAGCATCATGGTGATGTATTTGGGGCATCGTCCGGCATCTGCTGCATCGCCCGAGAATATGGGACTCTTCGAGACATGCTATCCGCAGTTGGAAAAGGTGAAACTTCCACAGGCTGTTGAAGACTTCAACGAACTGTTAGACAATCCGTCAAACAGAATCACCGAGGAGGACTGGAGAAACCTGATGCAGGTGTATCTCGACTATACCGTAAGAAACAACCAGTCTTTCTATCTTCGCATTCCAGGTAACGACAAGATAGACATCTTCTCTACAGTGCGCTTTGCCACAGAGAAACCTCGCCGCCGACCGTTCAACAAACCGAAGCTGGAAGA
>JBJEAY010000654.1:0-6290 GCA_051869575.1 Prevotella sp.
GTGAAGGTAAGTCTTTTGTATCATCTAATTTGGCTATTAGTCTTTCTTTGTTAGGTAAAAAGGTTGTGATAGTAGGTCTTGACATTCGCAAACCGGGATTGAATAAGGTTTTCAATCTTTCCAGAAAAGAACATGGTATTACTCAATTTTTGACTAATCCAACTGTTGATCTGATGGATTTAGTACAGCCTTCTGATATCAACAAGAATCTGTTTATTCTTCCTGGTGGAGCAGTTCCTCCTAATCCAACGGAACTGTTGGCCCGTGACGGTTTGGAAAAAGCCATCGAAACATTGAAGGTTAGTTTTGACTATGTGATACTGGATACGGCCCCCGTGGGTATGGTAACCGACACCTTGTTGATAGGTCGTACTGCTGATTTATCGATCTATGTATGCCGTGCCGACTATACCCGTAAGGCCGAATTTTCTTTGATTAATGAGCTTTCTGAAAACAACAAATTGCCTAACCTCTGTATTGCCATTAACGGCTTGGATCTTCAGAAAAAGAAGTACGGCTATTATTATGGCTACGGTAAATATGGCAAGTATTATGGCTATGGCAAGCGTTACGGTTATGGCTATGGATATGGAGAAAAACATGGAAACAAAGAATAGCAGGTTTTATACTAGATGTTAAATCTGTAATATTGGAAAACTAAATCAAAAAATATGCGTGATTTCAAAGACATTAAGGTTGCGGTAGCTGGTACAGGCTATGTAGGATTGAGCATAGCGACATTGCTATCTCAATATCATCATGTAACAGCCGTGGACGTAGTCTCTGAAAAGGTGGCAAAACTGAATAATAAGATTTCCCCTATTCAGGATGATTATATCGAGAAGTATCTGGCTGAAAAGCCACTTGACCTTGTTGCCACTTTGGATGGGAGGTCAGCCTACGCTGATGCCGACTTTGTGGTAATAGCCGCTCCTACAAACTATGACCCTGTGAAGAATTACTTCGATACGAGCCGCGTGGAGGAGGTTATCGACCTTGTGCTTGAGGTGAATCCGGATGCCGTAATGGTCATCAAGTCAACGATTCCTGTGGGTTATACCCGTAACCTTTATGTAAAGTACGCCCAAAAAGGAGTAAAGAAGTTCAACCTGCTGTTCTCACCGGAGTTCCTTCGTGAAAGCAAGGCTCTTTATGACAACCTTTATCCGAGCCGTATCATCGTAGGTTATCCGAAGATCATCGATCGTCCGGAGTTTGCGGAAGAAAATGAGGCGATCTGTTCCGTTACGGATGTCACTATGTTGGAGGAAGCAGCTAAAATATTTGCCGCCCTTTTGCAGGAAGGGGCTATCAAAGAAAATATTGATACACTCTTCATGGGCATGAAAGAGGCTGAAGCAGTCAAGCTCTTCGCCAACACCTACCTGGCTCTCCGTGTCAGCTATTTCAATGAACTTGACACATACGCTGAAATGAAAGGATTGGACAGTAAAGCCATCATTGAGGGCGTAGGTCTTGACCCTCGTATCGGGACACATTATAACAATCCCTCATTTGGTTATGGCGGTTACTGCCTGCCGAAAGATACCAAGCAACTCCTTGCCAACTATCAGGATGTTCCCCAGAATATGATGTCCGCTATCGTGGAGTCAAACAAGACCCGTAAGGACTATATAGCCGACGCGGTACTCCGTATGGCGGGCTATTATACAGGGAACGGACAATGGGATGTATCCAAAGAGCATGCCTGTGTCATCGGTGTATACCGTCTGACCATGAAATCGAACTCTGACAATTTCCGCCAGTCTGCCATTCAAGGTATAATGAAACGTATCAAGGCAAAGGGTGCGGAAGTGATCATCTATGAACCCACGCTTGAGGATGGGACTACATTTTTTGGCAGCAGGGTCGTTAACGATCTTGCCGGATTCAAGGCGCAGAGCAAGGCTATCATAGCCAACCGTTTTGACAACAATTTGGAAGATGTGGCAGACAAGGTTTATACACGTGATATTTTTAGAAGGGACTGACCATGTTGCCATATAATGTAGAGCTGGATGGAAAGACAGTGCTCGTAACAGGTGCTGCCGGTTTTATAGGGAGTAATCTTGTCAGGCGTCTTTTCTATGATTTCCGAAATATCAAGCTAATCGGTATTGATTCCATCACCGATTATTACGATGTCAATATCAAGTACGAACGTCTCAAGGAAATAGAGTCGTTAAACCGTGACTGGACTTTTGTTCGTGCCTCAATTGCTGACAAGGATGTGGTAGAGAGAATTTTCTTTGAAACCCCAATTTCCGTTGTCGTAAATCTTGCAGCCCAGGCTGGGGTTCGTTATAGTATCACCAATCCTGATGCTTATATCCAAAGTAATCTTATAGGTTTCTATAATATCCTTGAAGCCTGCCGTCATCACGAGGTGGAGCATTTAGTTTATGCATCTTCCTCATCAGTCTATGGAAGTAACAAGAAAGTTCCGTACTCAACTGATGACAAGGTTGACAACCCAGTCAGTCTTTATGCAGCGACCAAGAAAAGTAACGAGTTGATGGCTCACGCATACTCAAAACTCTACAACATTCCTTCAACAGGCCTTCGTTTTTTTACTGTTTATGGTCCTGCAGGTCGTCCGGACATGGCGTATTTCGGCTTCACCAACAAGCTTCGTGAGGGCAAGACCATACAGATCTTCAACTATGGCAACTGCAAGCGCGACTTCACCTATGTGGATGATATCGTTGAGGGTGTTGTAAGAGTAATGCAACACGCACCCGAAAAATCTGTAGGCGAAGATGGATTACCAAATCCACCTTATGCCGTTTACAATATCGGAAACAACAATCCAGAGAACCTCTTGGATTTTGTTACCATCTTGCAAGAAGAGTTGATCAGAGCCCATGTGCTCCCATCAACCTACGATTTTGAAGCTCATAAGGAGTTGGTTCCTATGCAGCCAGGTGACGTGCCAGTCACTTTTGCTGACACTACACCTCTTGAGCGTGATTTTGGATTCCGTCCAAGTACATCGCTCAGAGATGGTCTAAGGTCTTTTGCTGAGTGGTATGCAAAATATTATGGAACAACGGAATAATAGTATATTTCTAGTAAGAAGAAAAACATGACTTATTAAAGATGCGTGGAGCTTTGATTCAATGATAACCCGCAACCCGCACATAAATAATTAACGTGAGTTCGATATAATCATCAATATAATCTATAGTTAAATAGGAACATAGCGATAAAAGTATTAAATTTATAGTGCTGAATTATAAGATTTAAACGATTACCACTATGTTTTCAAAGTCTAAAGTTACAGAGATTTATTGTATGGCTGATGATTTTTGCAAGGAATTTGCGTTACAACAGGAAAAATATATGATTGAAGACAGTAAACAGAAGTATCGCAACAAGCCCAACCGCATGAGTGATGCTGAGATTATGGTTATTCTTATTCTGTTTCATTCTGGTGGTTTCCGCTGCTTCAAGCATTATTACAAAGGTATGTGTGTAAACATCTGAAACACCTGTTTCCGCGTCAAGTATCCTATAATCGTTTCGTAGAATTGGAGAAGGAAATACTGCTTCCTCTGACCATCTTCATCAAGAAGGTGTTGCTGGGACCTGTACCGGCATCAGTTTTGTTGACTCCACCCCTTTACGTGTCTGTCGTAACCAAAGAATTCTGATTCATAAGACATTTGAGGGACTTGCTGAACGAGGAAAATGTTCCATGGGGTGGTTTTTCGGATTCAAACTGCATCTGATAATCAATGATAAGGGTGAAATTCTTAATTTCATGTTTACACCTGGAAATGTAGATGATCGTGAGCCATTGAAACAGGCTAAGTTCGTGGAAAATATTAAGGGAAAACTATGCGCAGATAAAGGATATATCGGACAGGATTTGTTTGAAAATCTCTTTCAGAACGGTATTCAGCTTGTTACAAAGGTTAAATGCAACATGAAGAATTCACTGATGAGTATAGCTGATAAGATTCTGCTCAGAAAAAGAGCCTTGATTGAAACGGTTAATGACGAACTGAAGAACATTGCGCAGATAGAACACTCCAGACATCGTTCTTTTAACAACTTCATTGCGAATTCTTTGTCAGCTATTGAGGCATACTGCTTTTTTGAGAAGAAGCCCGCCATTGATGTAAATTTTGTCAATGACGGACAACTGTCTATTTTCTAATTTTATTTCGAACTCACGTTAATTAAGTTACAGCAAAGCGCATCTTCTTTTTTTCAGATACATACCTTATAATTATGATAATAGACAATCTGTTTCTCGATCAGGTTTCTGCCAAGGCAAAGGCATCTGAGCGTTTACTCATGAACTACAACTTTCATGAGTCACCCGACTCAAAGGCACAAATCATGCTCAACGCCATGGAGCCTAGAACCATTATACCTATCGCTTGCCATCAGACCGATGAACTCTTTGTGGGTCTTCGTGGTGCTCTCAAAATCACTTTATCCGATGATGGTAAGAACATTTCACTCGAACAGATACTCAACCCTTCTACCGGCAATTATGGCGTATGTATCCCCAAAGGACAATGGCATCAAGCAGAAGTGCTCGAACCAGATACCGTTATCTTCGAGACGCGCGAAGGGTCTTATATGCCGGTAACCGAAAAAGATATACTGAAATAACATTATAGATATATGAACATACTTGTAACAGGTGCTAATGGCCAGCTCGGAAATGAGATGCGTATCGTTAGCCGAAATACTAACGACCGCTATATCTTCACCGATGTCAATCAGGTCGAAAGTCTCGAAACCACCTATCTCGATATAACCGACCTTGATGCCATCCGCACCATGGTCAAGGAGTACGATATCAATGCCATCGTTAATTGTGCCGCATGGACTAATGTCGATGGTGCAGAAGATCCCAAGAAGTACGCACTCGTAGAGAAGCTCAACGCTACAGCTCCTGAGAACCTTGCCATTGCCATGAAGGAGGTAGATGGTTGGTTGGTGCAGATCTCTACCGATTATGTCTTCGGTAAAGAGCCATACAATACTCCTTGCAACCCAGATCAAACAGGAACTCCTGCGGGAGTATATGGAGCAACTAAGCTCCTTGGCGAACAGAAGATCATCGCTACCGGCTGCAAGTACGTCATTATCCGTACGGCTTGGCTCTATTCTGAGTTCGGCAAGAACTTCTGTAAGATCATGCTCAATCTTACCGCAGCAAAACCTGCTCTCAAAGTAGTCTTCGACCAATGCGGAACTCCAACCTACGCGCTCGATCTTGCCAATGCCATCAAGACAATCCTCGAAAAACCTCTGGTAGGCACATACCACTTTAGCAACGAAGGTGTAACAAGCTGGTACGACTTCACTCAGATGATTGCTCGTATAGCCGGCAACACCAATTGTGACATCCAACCATGCTACAGTTCCGAGTATTTATCACCAGTTACTCGTCCTGCTTATTCCGTACTCGACAAGCGTACTATCAAAGAGACCTTTGGAGTCAACGTTCCTTATTGGGTTGACTCACTTGAGGTTTGCATAAACAATATTCAGAAAAACAACAATTGAATAGTCATGAAAGGAATTGTATTAGCCGGAGGATCTGGCACTCGTCTTTATCCTATCACCAAGGGTATCTCTAAGCAGCTCATGTCAATTTACGACAAGCCAATGGTGTACTATCCAATCTCTGTATTGATGTTGGCTGGCATTCGTGAGATTCAAATAATTTCAACTCCTTACGACCTCCCAGGCTTCAAGCGCCTCTTGGGTGATGGTCCCGACTATGGCGTTCACTTCGAATATGCCGAACAGCCATCACCAGACGGACTCGCACAGGCTTTCATCATTGGTAAGGACTTCATTGGTGACGATAGCGCTTGTCTCGTACTTGGGACAATATCTTCCAGGGTGCAGGTTTTACCAAGATGCTGAAGGAAGTAGTCCGTACAGCAGAAGAGGAAAAGAAAGCAACTGTGTTCGGCTATTGGGTAAATGACCCTGAGCGTTATGGTATGGCTGAATTTGACAAGGAGGGCAATTGCTTAAGCATTGAAGAAAAGCCTACAAAACCAAAGAGCAACTATGCAGTTGTTGGCCTCTACTTCTATCCTAACAAGGTGGTAGATGTCGCAGCAAACATCAAGCTTTCTGCACGTGGAGAGTACGAAATCACTACCGTTAACCAATGGTTCCTCAACGATGGCGAACTCAAGGTGCAGACCCTCAGCCGTGGTTTCGCCTGGCTCGATACAGGTACTCACGATTCTCTATCTGAAGCTTCCACATACATTGAAGTATTGGAGAAGCGTCAAGGCCTAAAAGTAGCA
>JBJEAY010000655.1:0-6287 GCA_051869575.1 Prevotella sp.
AAAGAATAATGTACGCGTGTAGGCCCTCAATCCCGATGAAGTATGCAGGTCGAGGAACTCAACATCCTTGTTGTGGTAAACACGGAAATCGAGGCCTTCAACCTTGTTATTTACTCTCGCACTCACTGGTCCGAAGTCCATTTTTAGGCCAAAATCAAAAAAAATCTCAGAAAGTGAGCTTCCGATGCTGATATTTTGAGATTTTTTATTATTTTTGCAACGGATTTGTACTACTTGTTTCATTTCCATTAAAATTTTGGGGTTTCACGGTGTAAAGATACATCAAAAAATCGAGACTGCAAAGAAAGAACAATTAAATAATTTAAAAATATGTCGATTTGGATTTTTTTTAAGATTATTGGATCACTTGCTCTGCTGATTTACGGTATGAAAGTGATGAGCGAAGCCTTACAGAAGATGGCGGGCTCTCAGTTGCGACACATTCTCGCAACAATGACCAGAAACAGATTCACCGGTATGTTCACCGGTATGTTCGTAACCTGTTCCGTGCAGTCGTCGTCTGCCACAACCGTCATGACGGTGTCGTTTGTGAACGCAGGACTGCTCACCCTCGCACAAGCCATTTCGGTGATTATGGGTGCAAACATCGGAACGACGCTCACGGCGTGGATCATGAGTCTCGGATTCAACGTTGACCTCACCACTGTGGTCTTCCCCGCGTTCTTCCTCGGCATCATGCTCATCTACTCCAAAAGCAAGCGCTACATCGGAGATTTCCTCTTTGGTATCGCTTTCCTGTTTTTCTCACTCGTTCTTCTTAGCGGGGCAGGAAAGGAACTCGACCTCGAACATAATTCGGATGTAATACATTTCTTCTCCAGTTTTGACACAAGCAGTCATCTCACCATTATCATATTCCTGCTTATCGGTACGGTAATCACTTGCATCGTGCAGTCGTCGGCGGCTGTGATGGCTATCACTATCCTGTTGTGCTCATCGGGTGTGCTGCCCATCTACCTCGGTATCGCCCTCGTGCTTGGTGAGAACATCGGTACAACTGCCACTGCCAATCTTGCCGCCCTCGGTGCAAATGCCCAGGCAAGGCGTGCCGCCATGGCTCACCTCGTGTTCAACGTCATAGGCGTGGTGTGGGTGATGTGCCTGTTCTATCCCTTTGTGGATATGGTTTGCTCGCTCGTCGATTACGATCCTAACAACCACAGCCTCACGCAGGCTCAGCTGGCTGCCCGTCTGCCGATTATCCTCGCTGCATTCCACACATGCTTCAATGTCACCAACACATTTGTACTGATATGGTTTATTCCACAGATAGAGAGGCTCGTGTGCTGGATTATCAAGCCCAAGACCACCGAGGATGAGGAAGAATTCCGACTTACATACATTGGCGGCAATACCATCATGAAGACTCCTGAGCTCTCGGTACTTGAGGCTCAGAAGGAGATTCAGATTTTTGCCGAGCGTGTGCAGAAGATGTTCTCGATGGTGCGCGAACTGCTTGGAGTGACCGATGATTCGGCGTTCAACAAACTGTTCTCGCGTATCGAGAAATATGAGAGTATCACGGATAATATGGAAATCGAGATTGCCAAGTACCTCGACGGAGTGAGTGATGCCCACCTCTCAGACGACACCAAGGCGAAGATCAGAGCCATGCTTCGCGAGATTTCCGAACTAGAGAGTATCGGCGACAGTTGCTATAACATCGCCCGCACCATCAACCGCAAGATGAGCGGCAAGGAGGATTTCTCGCAGAAGCAGTATGAGCACATGCATCAGATGTTTGAACTCACTGACGACAGTCTCTCGCAGATGAATGTCTTGTTGCTCGGACGCAAGGATAACTTCGATGTCAACCGCTCGTTTAATATCGAGAACGAAATCAACAACTATCGAAATCAGTTGCGCAACCAGAATATCAATGCCGTCAACGACCATGAATACTCGTATGCCATCGGTACGATGTATATGGACATCGTGGGCGAGTGCGAGAAGTTGGGCGACTATGTCATCAATGTGATTGAGGCAAGAATGGGCGTCAGACAGGCTCACTAATATTTTCCAAAAGCGTCACCCGTCACCTGGTGACGCTTAATTTTTTGGGGCTTTTCAGGCTTGCGCTATTTTATGATAAGTGTGGTGAGTAGCTCGGGAGCAAATGTCTCTCGGGCTACTTGCTGTATGTTGTCGGCTGTGAGCATGTCGATGCGCTTGAAAAGGTCGGTGATGTCCTTCTCCCAGCCATAATGCAGAAAACTCTTTCCAAAATCAAGGGCAAAGCTCTCGCGGTTGTCACAGGCTACGCCCAACTGCCCTTTTATCTGCCTCTTGGCTGCGTTGAGTTGTGCCGTGGTGAGAGGTTTGTCCATAACCCTCTGCAGTTCCTTGTTGACAAGACGCAGGCAACGCTTTACGTCGTGAGGGTCGCAACCGAAGTATGTGCACCACACTCCAGTGTCGCTATAGCTCACCATCGTGCTCTCCACGGTATATACCAGTCCGTTGCGCTCCCTGAGCGACAGATTCAATCGGGCGTTCATTCCCGGTCCTCCTAATATATTATTTAATAGGTATAAGGCAATGCGCCTTTCGTCGTGCACACTGTATGCCCTGTTGCCTATCATCACATGGGCTTGGTGGGTGCCCTTGTCAATACATCTCGTAAGAGGGGTATAGGCGGGCAGGGGAGCCACGATGTCAGCATCTCCGATTATCGGTTTCTGCTCACCGAATCCTTTTGTCGCCTTTTTCAGCATTGTCACCAAATGATTGAAGTTGATGTCGCCATAGGCAAAGAACACGGCATTGCGCGGTGTGTAGAATCTTTGTGTGAACGATTTTGCCGTCTCGCTCTTGTATGTGCGCAGTTGTTCGGCATCTCCCAAAATGTTATGTCCGAGCGGATGCCCCTCGAAGATAATGTTCTCAAAAAGGTCGTATATCAGTTCGGCGGGCGAGTCGTTGTAGCTCTCAATCTCGTCGCAAATCACTTCAATCTCCTTGTCAATCTCAGCCTGCGGATATTGGCTATGGAAGACGATATCTGAGAGCAAATCCACTGCCTTGGGGAAATGTTCCTTGAGGATGGCGGCATAATAAACGGTGTCCTCCTTGTTGGTGAAGGCATTCAGTTCACCTCCCAATGTCTCCAAGCAGTTGATGATGGTAAGGGCGCGACGGCGTTCCGTGCCCTTAAAAGTAGTGTGCTCGCAGAAATGGGCAACACCCTCCTCGCCAGGCAGTTCATTGCGCGTTCCGGCATTGATGCCGAAACCGCAATATACTACCTGCGACGTGGACGGAAGATGTATTATCCTCAGTCCGTTAGGGAGAGTGGCGGTGTTATATTTCAATTTATTATTGACGATGTGATACTTTAATATTTTAATATTTCAATTCTTCAGAATTGCTTCCGCCATCTTTCTTCCGAGCTCCTCACACTGCTTGAATGTCTCGTCGTTAAGGCTTTGGCAGATGTCAACCGGCTCGCCCACTGCCTCGAAGTGGAGGCGGGTGTCGTTCCATTCCTTTATCTTGCCAACGGCCTTGCTTGCCCATCCGTAGCTTCCAAACCATCCCAACTTGTGGTTCTTGATGTCCTTGTTGGCGAGTTCGGCAAGCAGCACGTCCATCTCATGATAGAGTCCGGTGTTGTATGTCGGGGCTCCAACGATGAGGGCATTATAGCGGAACACATCGCGGATGATGTATGAGTGATGGGTCTTGGATACGTTGTACATCACGATATTCTTCACTCCTGCCTCTGAGGCGGCACGGGCTATCACCTCGGCTGCGCGCTCGGTATTGCCATACATTGTTCCATAGCATATCACGAGTCCTGGCTCTGTCTCATACTTTGACATCGAGTCATACATGCCAATAACCTTCTCTATATACTCGTGCCATACGGGGCCATGGGTTGAGCAGATGTAGTCGAGCTTCACTCCGGCAAGCTTCTTAAGGGCTGACTGAACAGGGGTGCCGTATTTGCCCACAATATTCGAATAATAGCGCACCATCTCAAGCCAGAACGTGTCGCAGTTGATTTGCGAGTCGATGATTCCGCCGTTGAGAGCACCGAAGCATCCGAAGGCGTCGCCTGAGAAAAGCACGTTGCTCGTGGTGTCGAGTGTCACCATCGTTTCGGGCCAGTGAACCATCGGGGTGAGCGCAAACTTCAGTTCGTGGCTGCCAAGGTTGAGAGTATCGCCGTTCTTCACCTCCAAGGTGTTGTCGTTAATGCCATAGAATCCCTTCATCATGCCGAAGGTCTTCTTGTTGCCAATGATGGTTATCTCGGGATAATACTTGCGGATGAGTTCGATGGCACCACTATGGTCGGGCTCCATGTGATTGATTACGAGGTAGTCAATCTTGCGGTCGCCGATAACCTGCTGGATATTCTTGATATAGGGTATAAAGAAATCAACCTCAACTGTGTCGATGAGGCATACCTTCTCGTCGTCAATGATATACGAGTTGTAAGAAACTCCGTTGGGCAAAGGCCACAAACCCTCAAATAGGTTCTTATTGCGGTCGTTTACGCCCACATAATAAATTTTGTTTGTAATCTCCTGCATAATATTTATATTTAAATTTTCAACTTTCAATCTTTAATTTTCAATTCTCAATCTTCAACTTTTAATTTTCAATTTCTCTCCAAATTCCTTGGAAATATAATTGTTTATACTCTTACAACATTCGCATGAGAACATTTGGGCGCACTCCACAACCTTGTCCCATTGTTCCTCACTAAGTCCACGCTGAATGTCTTCTTTTGTTATGCCGTATTTTATCAGACCATATACAAAACCGGCATTGAAGTTGTCGCCTGCGCCTATTGTGCTCACCGTCTCGGTGTTGCTTACGGAATATTGTTTCTTTATTCCGCCTTCTGCCCTCACCTCTACAGGTTTTGCTCCTTGGGTGTATATGAAGTTATGGCAATAAAAGGAGATGTCAGTACGATAGACACTATCAGCATCGTTGCGCTTGAAGAGTATCGAGAAATCCTCATTGCTTCCTCTAACTACATCCGCAAGTTCAAGATTGTCGAGAAGATTAGGTGTTATCTTCATCACCTCGTTGCGGTGGGAGGCACGGAAATTCACGTCGTAATATAGTATGGCTCCGTGGTTCTTGGCATATTCCAAGAGTCCCGCCACCTGTGGTCGAATCACCGGATTGATGGCATAAAATGACCCGAACATCACGATGTCGTCGGGCTGTATGTCGGGATAAATAAAGTCGAGTTGGTCGTGGGGATGATCTTTATAGAAAATATATTCGGCATCGTTGTTGTCGTTGAGAAATGCCAATGACAATGGCGACTTGCTGTCGGCATAAACGTTCACGTTGCTGCCATCTACACCATTTTCCTCCATAAAGCGAATAATCTTCCTGCCTATGTGGTCGTTGCCGGTCTCACTGATGAGCGAGGCCTTGACTCCTGCGCGACCTAAGGATATCAGCGCATTAAAAACCGAGCCGCCTGGAACTGCGCTCACAGGTTCGTCGTCCTTGAAGATGATGTCGAGAACGGTTTCTCCAATACCTATTACTTTTCTCATTATCTTGAACTATTTCATGTAAATACTTGACTTTTTGCACCCATTGCAATGGATATGCATATAAAAAGCGGTGCAAAATTACTCATTTTTGCCCGCTTTGCATATAGTTGTTCAACTTTTTTTCATACCAAATCAAATATTTAACTTTCGTTTAGTATATCAATGATATCTTTCAGACTTGTTGCCACCTTGATATGCCTTTTCCAGTTGCCTCTCACCATTCCCTTTTGGTCGAGATCTTCAAGCATGGAGATGAGCGAATTCCAAAATCCTTTAATATTATAAAGGATGACATCCTTGGAGTGATATCCTATAGTAGCCGATGCCGCCACCGAGAATATCTCATCGAGTGTGCCGATGCCTCCTGGCAATGCTATGAATACATCACTTTGCATCATCATCAGAGCCTTGCGGTCGTTAAGGTTGTCGCAAGGGATATGTACGTCGAGATGGTCGCTCAAGTGGCCTCGCTCTTCCACTTTGGAGGGCACAACGCCGATGGTCATGCCGCCGGCTGATTTTGCGGCTTTTGCCACACACTCCATTAATCCCATGTCGCAGCCCCCGAACACGATAGTGTGCCCGTTGGATGCTGCCCATTGTCCAAGTTCTTCCGTTCTGCGGAAGTATTCAGCGTCGATGTTGTCGTTGGCGCTGCAGAAAATGCATATTTTCATTTTTTTTGTTTTTTTCTTCTAGTATTCCTAGTGATCCTATATTTCCTAGTATTCCTAGTTA
>JBJEAY010000656.1:0-6267 GCA_051869575.1 Prevotella sp.
TTTAATATTTTAATATTTTAACTCCTCCTCAGCCGCTTCACCGGTATCCCGAGCATCTCGCGATATTTCGACACAGTGCGGCGGGCTATGGGATAACCCTTTTCGGCAAGCAATCGGCAGAGGGCCTCGTCGGACAGGGGGCTCGACTTGTCCTCATTGTCGATGAGATCTTTCAATGCCGCCTTTATCTCGCGTGTTGACATCTCCTCGCCATCCTCACTGACATAGGCGTCGGAGAAGAAATGACGCAGGGGGAATATGCCCCATTTGGTGAGCGCATACTTGCTGTTGCTGACGCGCGAGATGGTGGAAATGCCCAATCCCGTCTTGTCGGAGATGTCCTTCAGTCGCATAGGGCGCAACGAACTCTCGTCGCCATCCACAAAGAACTGGTGCTGCCAATGGATGATGGCCGACATCGTCAATGACAATGTGCGGTGGCGCATCTTGACGGCATTGATAAACCGTTGTGCCGACTCCACCTTAGTCTTGGCATATAGCAAGGCGTCGCTCGTGCTACGGCTGACGTTCTCCTTCGACTGGTAGGCCTTGAGCAAGTCGGTGAAGGAGCGAGATATGCACAAGTCGGGCACCTCACCGTTGTTGAGCGTGAAGGTGACTGTACCGTCGTCCTGGGTATCGACAATGAAGTCGGGAGTAATCTGCTCCATACTCCGCCCGACAGTGTCGTTCATCGAAGCCCCGGGTTTGGGATTCAGCCTTCGGAGTTCTATATTCACCTCGTCGGTCTCGTCCTTTGTCATCTGCAACGACGACCTTATGCGCTCCCAGTGGTTCTTGGTGAAATCATCAAAGTAGTCTTCCACCACTGCCTCCATGCGACGGGTGAGAAGGGTGGTGTCGCGACGTCGTATCTGAATGAGAAGGCATTGCTGCAACGAGCGTGCACCCACCCCGGGAGGGTCGAACTGCTGCAATATCTTGACCACAGCCTCAATCTCCTCCTCACTGACATATATATTATTATAGATAGCCAATTCGTCGGCAATATCGTCGGCTGACTTGCGCAGGAGTCCGTCGTCATCCAGCGAGCCAATCAGATATTCCATCACCTTGGCTTGCAGAGGCGAAAGCTCGGTCTCGTTCATCTGCTCGATGAGCTGGTCGTAGAACGACTGTGTGGAGCCGTATTCCACATCACGCTGGCTACCTTGATAGACGGGCAAGTCCTCATCATCACGACCTATGCTGCTGAGGGCATCGTCGAGAGCCGTCTGGCGGTCTTCCTTCTCGGTGCGAGCCTCATAGTCGTGGGCAGTGTCGCTCGCAGATTCCACTGTATCGTCGGAACCGTCATATAGCGTGTTGTCGTTATCATCAACATTATCATTGGCAGAAACCTCCAAGGCTGGATTGTCGTCCATCTCGGTGTTTATCCTGTCGATGAGTTGGTTGACGGGCAATTCGGTCAGCATAGCCTGTAGGAGCTGTTGCTGACTGACTGTCTGCACCTGTTTCTGTTCGGTCTTTTGTATCTGAACCTGACCTTGTGACATACTCTTGTCTTTTTTTGAACTTTTGCCTTAAATTTCTGAATTCGACTGCAAAATTACAACAAATCGCGATAAGTGCAAAAGAAAATCGAGGTTTTTTTTCAGCTTTTGAAATAATCCTTGAGTTTGTCGGCATATTCAGCAAGCTGAACGGGTGTCCATTGGGCATAACGCGACCATATCTCCTCGCAAGGACCAAGCAGCTGACTGAAGATGACATCCTGACGATTGAGATAGGGGTCGCAATACTGGAACACCCCGAGCACCTCGGCTGTCTTCGAGGGTTTTATCCTCATCAGTTGCGACAGTTCGACGACCTCGGGTGTCTCAGCCACCATCGTGAGGGGAGTGAGACGGAAATAGAGGTCGAGAATGAGAGTGAGCATAGCGGGTGTGAGCTGGTTGTCCTCAGCCAACGGACGGAAATCGCGCTCGAAGGTCTCGTTCACCTCCACCCCATCGAAAAAGCCGCCACCACTGCCAAAGCCCTTCATCTGACGCAGAAGCTCGACGGCACGACGCAATTTCGTCGGACTGCCGCTATACGTGCGCCACAACCTTTCCACACGGGGAGTCTGCAATTTGTCGATAGCCTCCATCTTGGAATACACCTCCAAAGGCGACACATGAATCTCAGAGCAGAGGTCGATCATCACCTTGCTGTATAAGGGTTTGAGCCCCACCGGTTTCCTAAGGTAAAGCTGCACTACAAGAAGCCAATAATCATCATTCCAGTTGCTTTTTTTTGCCATAACTCGACTTTTTTCTTTATTTTGCTTGCAAATATACAATATTTTTTTTATATTTGCACGCAAAATCAACAAAACATTATGAAAAAATTACTTTTTACAGCCATCATCGCCTTGTTTGCGATAACGGCAACATCACAAAGCGTGAAAGATGACCTGAAACGCGACATACGTTATTCGGCAAGCAACCAAATGGCTTACCCCACGCCTACGGGCAAACTGACCCCCGCGCCCGCCAACTACAAACCGTTCTACATCAGTCACTACGGCAGGCACGGGTCGAGATACCTCATCAATCCCAAGGATTACAGCTATCCGCACGAGGTGCTGAAAAGTGCCGACAGTGCGGGAGTGCTCACACCATTGGGCAAGGACGTGCTGAAAAGATATGAAATCATCCGAAATGAGGCTGCCAACAGATATGGCGAGCTCACCCCTCTCGGTGCCGAACAGCACAGGCAGATAGCCCGCAGGATGTATGAGAGATTTCCCGAGGTGTTCCAAGGCAACGTATGGGTGGATGCCAAGAGTACGGTGGTGATAAGATGTATCTTGTCGATGACCAACGAACTGATGGAGCTGACCCGACTGAATCCCAACCTCAGGATAAAGCATGACGCAAGCATGCACGACATGTACTACATGAACTTCAACGACAAGGAGTTGCTCGGAAAGAAATGGAACAAGGAGTCGCAAGAGGTATATGACAAGTTCTATAACGAAACGGTGAATTGCGATTATGCCTTCTGCCAACTGTTCACCGACACCTCATTCGTGTGGCGAAAGGCCGACGCGAAGCGATTCTACGAAAAACTGTTTCACACCGCCAATAACTTGCAAAACCTTGAGGCACGCAAGCAAGTGACACTGTACGACCTCTTCACCGACGAAGACATATACAACAACTGGCGAGTGGCCAACATGTGGTGGTATCTCGGATATGGATTCTCGAAACTCAACGGAGGCAAGCAACCTTACGTGCAACGCAATCTGCTGAGACGTATCATCGAGGAGGCAGACAGTTGCATAGTATTGCCACAACCGGGGGCTACACTGAGATTCGGACACGAGACAATGGTGATGCCACTTACTGTGCTGATGGGGCTCAACGGGTCGGACTTGGTGACCGACGACTATGCACATCTCGACCAAAAGGGATGGGTGAACTATCGCATATTCCCGATGGGAGCCAACATACAGTTGGTGTTCTATCGTCGCAATGCGGGCGACAAGGAGGTATTGGTGAAGGTGCTGCTCAACGAGAACGAGGCCACACTGCCCATCAAGTCGGACACTGCTCCTTATTATAAATGGAGCGAGGTGAGGAAATACTATCTCGACAAAATCAATGCTTTTGATAACCAGTAATTAATTCCTTGGCTGCTGCCTCAAGAGCCATGTACCACTCTTCGCCAAATCGGCGGATGAGTGGTTCGCGCAGGAACTTATATACGGGCAGTTGCAGTTCGCGACCTTTCTTGACTGCCGCCTTGCACACGTCCCAACGGTGGTAGTTGAGACCTACGAGACCGTTCTTCAGCTTCACCTCACGTATTGGATACAAGGCACAACTGATGGGTTTGCAGAATTGAGTGCGCCCGTCACGATAGGCCTTCTCAAGGGCACAATAGCAGCAACCGTCGGAGTGGCAGGTGAACACGCAATCCTTGCCACCAACAATACTTGTCACCATATCGCCTTCTTGGTCGGTATATGCCACACCTTGGCGGTCGATGACACTTTGGGCTGATGCAGTGAGGGCGTTCCACACATCATCGAGAACTGCCTCTATACCGGCTATCTCGTCGAGAGTGACGGGTGCTCCGGCATCTCCCTCAACGCAACACTCGCCCTTGCAGGCATCGAGGTCGCAACAGAACATCTCCGACAGAATGTCGGTGGTTATCAATACGTTGTCAATATCTATTATCATATTTTTCAAAAAAAAGAAATCACCAGTTTATTGGTTCTTGTCCATGTTCAACGAGATAGGCGTTGGCACGCGAGAAATGGTGGTTGCCAAACCATCCTCCACGATTGGCTGACATTGGTGAGGGATGTACCGACTGCAGCACGAGATGGCGCGAAGAGTCGATGAGCGACGCCTTGCTGCGGGCATATCCTCCCCAAAGGATGAACACGAGGTTATCGCGATGGGCATTGAGAGCCTTGATGGCGGCATCGGTAAACTGCTCCCATCCATGTCCTTGATGACTTGCGGGTTGGTGTGCCCTCACGGTGAGGGTGGCATTCAGCAGAAGCACCCCTTGCTCAGCCCATCTCGTGAGATTGCCTGTCAGAGGGATTGGAGTGCCAAGGTCTTGCTGTATCTCCTTGAAGATATTCTGTAGGGAAGGGGGAAACGTCACACCATCGCACACCGAAAAACTGAGTCCATGTGCCTGCCCGGGACCATGATAGGGATCTTGTCCGATAATAACCACCTTCACCTTGTCGAACGGACAGAGGTTGAAGGCATTGAATATCAGTCGCCCGGGGGGATAGCATGTGGCAGTCTGATATTCCTGACGCACGAAATTCGTGAGTTCGGTGAAATACGGCTTTGCAAATTCCTCACTGAGATGTTCTCTCCACGAGTCTTCTATCTTTACGTTCATAATCTGTGGGATAATTATGGTTGGCTCTCGCCTTCGATATATTCACTCATAAACATGTGCTCACCGTCGTACACGACGTATGAGAACTGCGTAATCCAATCGCCAAGGACTATCATCCTCGACTTGCGCGAGAGTTGGAGGTCGATCTCGATATGACGATGTCCATAGATGAAATAATCCACATCGGGATGGGTCTTGATATATTCCTTGGTATAGAGCACGAGATGCTCGCGATTCTCGCCCATATACGGCGGTTCCTCGTTGTTGTTGCGCTTCATGCGACTGTGCTTCGCCCATGTGAGCCCGAGCCACATGCTCCATCGGGGATGGATGGAGGAGAAGAGGAATTGGCACACCTTACTATGGAAGAGGGCACGAAGAAACTTGAACTTCTTGTCGGGATCGCCAAGGCCGTCGCCATGGGCAAGCACGAATATCTTGCCGTAAATCTCGGTGGTAAGCGGTTGCTTGTGCAGGATAACGCCACACTCCTTCTCCAAGTAGTCGAAGGCCCAGATGTCGTGATTGCCGGTGAAGTAGTGTATCTCAACGCCCATATCCGTAAGCTCTGACAACTTGCCTAAGAATCGGGTGTATCCACGGGGCACGACATACTTGAACTCATACCAAAAGTCGAACATGTCGCCAAGGAGATAGATGGCGGCAGCCTTGTTCTTGATGCTGTCGAGAAACCTGACCAGCCTGCGCTCATGCATGCGGCTGTGGTCGATGGCAAGTGAGCCCAAATGGGCATCCGAAAGGAAATATACGTTCTTCATCCAATTCCTAATCCCTAATTCCTAATTTACTCAAACCCCAGCTCCACTCTCGCCTCCTCGGTCATCATGCTTTGGTCCCAAGTAGGCTCGAAGACAAGGTTCACCACTGCATTCTTCACTCCTTCGAGAGAATCCACTTTCTGTCGCACATCCTCGAGGATAAAGTCGGCAGCCGGACATGAGGGAGCTGTAAATGTCATGTCGATATCCACATCATAATTGTCTTTGACATCTATCTTATAGATAAGACCAAGGTCGTAAATATTGACCGGTATTTCGGGATCATAGACGGTCTTCAACACATCCACAATCCTCTCCTCTATCTTTGTTTTTTCTTCTGCTGTCATATCGTTTATTGCTTTTTAACTGCAAAAATAAAGAAAATCGGCGGAAATACCAAATATTCCGCCGACTTTTTTATTTTTTTCCGTCTTCTTTGTTGTTTTTTCTATCGTATGCTTAGTCTTAAGCCTACGTTGAGACTGAAATTGGTGGGTTTATACTTATAGTAATTATCCACACTGCTGGTGTTGTCGATATAGTGGCTCACCCCTGGCTCGACATATATTCCGAAGTTATCCACTATGTTGTATTCGGCTCCCACGGC
>JBJEAY010000657.1:0-6264 GCA_051869575.1 Prevotella sp.
GTTCGAAAGCGGATGCAAAGGTACGGACTTTTTTTGAACCCACCAAATATTTTATCGAAAAACTGTAAATAAATAACATTTATTCACATTTAAACGATATTATGCTCCATTAATCGCTTCTCAGCAAGCTGTTCATAGTGTGTTCCTGGCTTACCATAATTAGCATAAGGATATATGCTAATACCGCCACGTGGAGTGAAGATACCAAGCACCTCGATGTATTTGGGTTGCATAAGGCGCACAAGGTCCTTCATTATTATATTAATACAGTCCTCATGGAAGTCGCCGTGATTGCGGAAACTGAAGAGATATAGTTTAAGACTCTTGCTCTCCACCATTTTGTGGTCGGGAAGATACATTATCTTGATTTCCGCGAAATCCGGTTGGCCTGTAATCGGACATAGTGATGTAAACTCGGGACAGTTGAACTGCACCCAGTAGTCATTCTCGGGATGTTTGTTTTCGAAAGTCTCAAGCACCTCAGGGGCATAGTCCATGGAATACTTGGTCTTATTACCCAAGGCATGGAGTCCCTCATTCTTACGATTGTCTTCGTTAATCATATATTGCTAACACTAAAAATGTTGTAGTTAATATCCTTGTCATATTCATCCATTCCCTCATGTCGCTTGGTGTATTTCACCACCTGAATGGTAACTGGCAGTACGATAATCTCGTAAAGGGTCTTAAGAACAATCTGCGACAGTATCAGTACGGGAAGTTCTTCGTTAGGCACTACCCCACCCAATGCCAACGGGAAGAAAATAAGAGAATCGGCAGTCTCTCCAAATATGGTGCTCATAATAGCACGCAGAGAGAAGTTCTTGCCTTGCGACGACACTTTCATTTTGCTCATCACATAAGCATTGGCGAATGAACCAACAATAAAAGCCACGAATGAAGCAGCTGCCACGCGAGGTGCCAAACCGAAAATGGCATGAAATCCAGCCTCATTGTCCCAATAAGGAGCTCCCGGGATGGCATCACACAATGCCCCAAACATGACGAATAGGAAGTTCATGGAAAAACCGAGCCAGATGAGCAATCTTGTCTTACGATAGCCCCACACTTCGCATACGCAGTCGTTGATGATATAGGAAACCGGGAAAACGATGAGTCCACCGGTGATACTGATAGGCCCGAAGGCCATTTGCTTTGTCTCGAGTACGTTAGCCGTAATAAGGCAAACGCAGAAGAGCATACTGAAAAGCATAAACAGTACACTCACTTGTTGCTTTGTTGCTTTCATTTTGTTGTTTTTTAGAGGAGGTTAGACAATGACTCCTGTTAATAAATTATATTTTGGAGATTAATTTCTCGATTACCAAGGGAAAATCCCTCATCTCCAGTTCGTGCACCTTTGCCTCTATATCTTGAGGCGAATCATCAGGCGCGACAGCCACTCGTGACTGAAAAATGATATCGCCACCATCACATTCCTCAGTGACATAGTGTATCGTGATACCAGTCTCAGTCTCACCATTGGCCCTCACCGCCTCGTGCACATGATGACCATACATCCCCTTGCCGCCATACTTAGGCAACAAGGCAGGATGGATGTTCACCATCTTGAGATGATAGTGCGAAATCAGATAGTCTGGCACCATCATAAGGAATCCTGCAAGCACCACAAATCCGATGCCATAGGAATCCATCACCTTCAAGGTGTATTCCTGATTAGCGAAATCCGCCTTGGACAATGTAATGGCAGGCACTCCAAGATTCCTTGCCCTTACAAGAGCAAAGGCATCAGTCCTGTTGCTCACCACAAGAGCCACCCTCGCCACATCGCTATTGGCGAAATGGCGAATGATGTTCTCGCAATTGCTTCCATTGCCCGAGACGAATATCGCGATATTTACCATATATTATATATATAATAAGGTGTAAGATTAATACTCGAATGTATATGTGACAGACGAACCATCCTCACGGCCGACAGTAAGAGTGTGAACGCTCTCGTCAGAATTCAGTACCGCAGAAACAGTAAACTTTATATTTGAATTGAGGGTAGTATCCTCTGCTGTATCGTAGATATACGAGCAACGAGCATAGCGATAGAAACCAACCAACATATAAGGATTAATGTTGTCAACACCAAAAATCAACTGATTGACATCCACACTCTGCTTACGGTTGCTCTTCTTGGAATCGTGCTTGATATTAAGGGTCATCTCAAGGAATTTTCCGTTCTCGCCATAACTGTATATCAGTTTGGTGTGCGACAACTCACTGTCCGGATTCTCGAATCCAGTGAGGTTAATCGTCTGAACGTTTCTGTCAGCACCTGTCTCGTTCCTCTTCACAGTCACTTGGCTTGAGCCGAGTGCGCTCCATGTCACCAATTCCGACTTGTCTTCAGATGCCAAGTCGCCTGTAGGCTGCCATCCGAAGTTCACCTGTGCACTAGCTGTCTGTCCGCCATTGATCATCACCTTCATCAGACGCTCCTCGTCAGAAGCCAAAGGATATGAGAAGATATAGTCGTTCTTCACGTTAGCGGCAGTCAGGGTAGTCAGACTGACGACACGATGAAGATTGTCATAATACAATGTTATCTCCGAGCCGTCAGAACCTGTTATTTTCTTTACGTCCTTGGCAGAGCCGAGGCTACCGTCACCTCGTGTGCCCCACTGATATAACTGACCCGACGACGACTTGCCCTCGGTATTTGTCAAGTTGATGGTTGCGGTACGATACTTGTCGGTGGTGTTGAGTTCCGTATTAATAAAAGCGATACCAGCCATGGCATCAGCGCCTGAAGTCTTCTCAAACGTGTACCACAAGGCATCACTGCCCCTCTTCAGTTCCCATGCACTGCTCGACTGGAAAGCCACATAAGCGTTATTCGAGTTAGCATAGCAATCCGAACTAATTCCACTGATGTAGGCATACGAATTGTCACCGTCGCCAAGGCACGAAGTCAAGGCGGCTGTCATTGTTGTAGCTGCAAGCGCCATCTTGGCGCCTTTTGCAATCACTTTGAATGTTTTCATTTGAATTTAAATTATTAAAATTAATTATTGATGTTGATAATATAAAAATACACACATAGTCATTCATCGTCATCGTCGAAGTCGATATCGTCAAACGACGGTCCGATGAAAGCGTCGAGAGCGCGGCGTTCCTTTTTGGTAGGTCGTCCGGTGCCGCGTGCCCTGTCAACGAATCCGCTGATGCGGTTCATCTCGAGCAGTTCATATTGGTCGGGAGTGGTTACATTCTCGTATATCTCCGGAATGAGCTTAGCTCCCACCCTTTGTTCTATTGTCTGCAGAATCTTGAAGGAGTAAGTGATGGGCGGCTTCCTCACGCTGACCGTCTCGCCCACTTTCACCATGTGCGAGGGTTTCACGTTCACGTTGCCGATAGTCACTCTGCCGTTTTTGCATGCGTCGGCAGCTAATGATCGTGTCTTGAATATGCGTGCGGCCCAAAGCCACTTGTCAATCCTTGCCTGTTCAGCCATTACAATTTCTTTTTATTAAATGCGTTCATAGTGAAATCAACTCCCGTGAGCACAAAGCTTTTGATTATCTCGCAAGCCGTCTCAATCTTCGGCTCGAGGACTTTTATCTCCTCTTCGTCGAATCTGCCGAGCACCCAGTTGATTTGCTGTCCTCGGGGGAAGTCGTTGCCTATTCCCACCCTTAGTCGGCAGTAATGGTCGGTACCGAGCACCGATTGTATGTTTCCGAGTCCGTTATGTCCGGCATTGCTGCCCGCCGGTTTCAGACGGAGAGCGCCAAGAGGCAGGGCAATGTCATCCACGATGACGAGCAGTCGCTCGATGTCGATGTTCTCCTTGTTCATCCAGTATCTCACTGCATTGCCGCTGAGATTCATGTATGTGGAAGGCTTCAGCAGGAACACCTTTCTGCCCTTAATACTCGTTTCGCCCACAAATCCGTAGCGCTTGTCGGAAAAAACAATATTGGACGCCTTTGCGAAAGCGTCCAATACCATAAATCCTGTATTGTGGCGGGTCATGTCGTACTCGTCGCCGACATTTCCCAACCCAACAATAAGATACTTGTCCATTAACCCTGGGCAGCGGCGGCAGCAGCCGATCTGGACGCACGGGTAGCCTTGACAGAGCAAACGACAACCTCAGCAGGAGTGGCGAGAGTAAGACCCTCGAAGCTGAGCTCGCCCACCTTGATGCTCTTGCCGAGCTGGAGGTTGGTGACGTCGATGTCGAGATGCTCAGGAATTGCCTGGTAAGGAGCTGTAACATTGATCTTGCGGATAGACAGGTTGATACGACCACCGTCGCGCACACCCTGAGCCAGACCGTTGAGCTTAACGGGGATACCGATAGTGATAGGCTTCTGGTCGTTCACCTCGTAGAAGTCGATGTGGAGCAGTGCGTCAGTCACCGGATGGAACTGCAGTTCCTTCATCACGGCAGTGTGAACCTCACCGTCGATAACGAGCTTAACTACATAGATGTGGGGAGTGTAAACCACCTTGCGGAGCTCAGTCATTGGGCAAACGAAAGAAGTGGCTACAGGCAGACCGTTCTCGTCCTTCTTCTCGCCGTACATGTTACATGGGATAAGACCCTCTTTGCGCAGTTGCTTTGCGGCTTTCTTGCCAAGGTCGTTGCGCACGCTACCTTTTACTTCAATTTCCTTCATAACTTTTTTAAATGTGTTACTCTAAATTAAGTGTTAAAAATCTCATTGCTTAATTCACCATCACACGAACTTTTAATCGATGTGTTTCGAAAAAGCGGTGCAAAGGTACGCTTTTTTTTGCAAATAAACAAGTATTATCAAAAAAAAACTCAATATTTTCGCATAATATTTGCATTTTAGGGGAAATATGAGTAATTTTGCAGCCGTAAAGTTTAGATAAGCGTATGATAAACCGAGAAATAATTAGAAACAAGGTAGTACAATTAACGTATGCGTACTATCAGAATGGGAACAAGAACATCGACTCGGCAGAGAAAGAACTTCTGTTCAGCCTGTCCAAGGCCTACGACCTGTATGCCTACATGCTTGCTCTGATACCGGCAGTGGCCAGAGAGTCGAGAAAATATCTTGAAGTGGCACAGAGCAAGGCACAGCGCGAAGGCACCGAAATGCCCTCGCAGAAGTTTGCCTACAACCGTTTTGCTATTCAGGTGGAACAAAACACGGCACTCAACGACATCCTCGATGCGAAGAAAATCTCATGGAACGACCACCCCGAATTTGTCAACAAGCTGTATCTGCAGATTACCGACTCCCAAATATACAAGGAGTATATGGACAGCAGTGACGACTCATACGAGGCCGACCGTGAGCTATGGCGCAAGCTCTATCGCACCCTCATCGAGAACAACGAGGGCATCGACTCTATCCTTGAGGAAGAAAGCCTCTATTGGAACGACGACAAGGAAATCGTGGATACCTTTGTGGTGAAGACCATAAAGAGATTCGACGAGAAAGCAGGCCACAAGCAGGAGATTCTGCCTGAGTATGCCTCGGAGGAGGACATCGACTTCGCCCGCAAGCTCTTCCGTGCCGCCATTCTCAATGCCGACGAATATCAGCACTATATGGGCGAAATGTCGCGCAACTGGGATTTCAACCGTCTCGCCTTTATGGATGTCATCATAATGCAGATAGCCATAGCCGAGATGATGACCTTCCCGGGCATACCCATCAACGTCACCATTAACGAATACGTGGAGATAGCCAAGCTCTACAGCACTCCCCGCAGCGGTGGCTACATCAATGGCATCCTCGACCCCATCGCCCGCATGCTCGTCAAGACCGGACGCATGCTCAAGACGATGCCCGAGCGCAATAACCAGGGTAAATAATACATTATTAATATAATATAAGAAAAGAAAGACATGACAACAGTATTTATTGCCGCACAAAGCGGTGCTGCCAATGGCGGCGGCATGAGCATGCTCATTATGATGGTGGCTCTGTTCGCCATCATGTGGTTCTTCATGATCAGACCCCAGCAGAAGAAGCAGAAAGAAATCCAGAAGTTCCAGAACGCCCTCACCGAAGGTCAACAGGTGGTTACTGGCGGTGGCATCTATGGCACTGTCAAGAAGATCGACCTTGCTTCGGGTATTGTGGAAATCGAGATAGCCAAAGGTGTGGTTATCCGTGTTGACAAGGCATACGTCTTCAAGGACACCCAGAGCACTCAGGTGGCAGCTAAATAACGTGGCTATATGTATAAACCAAGAGGCTCAGTGAAGACTATCAGGAATTTCTTGTTTACTTTGGTGAACAAGGAATTTCTGATTTTTTT
>JBJEAY010000658.1:0-6252 GCA_051869575.1 Prevotella sp.
CATCTTCAGAAAATTCTCGTTGCAAAATTTCTGCAAGATTTCCTGTATTGATATGGCCCGAATTGACCCAGCGCACAAGCCCAACGCCTGTCACTGGGTAACGATAATTATTCGATGGGTTGCAGGCCAGCATACAATTTGCATTCTGACGGTCGGCTGCAACAATGTTGAAATCGCTTTGACTGGAAGCGTATAATTCTAAGCAATTATCACCTATTCTCCCATAAAACGAGTTTTCAGATATTGAAAGAAGCTGAGAAGCAAAGATGTTTTTTAAGTTGTTCCCATACAATCCTGCTTTCACCGTAAACCATACACTTCCGTCATCAAGATTGGTAACATAGGTGTATGCACCATTCTCATAAACACGACGGATTCGTACCATAAACTCATTATATTGTGGAGTATATGGAATGCTAAAATACAACCCATTATTACGGATTGAAGCCTCAGTAACAATACTGGGTACGTCAATCTCGCCATAGATATAACGGGTTAAGCCGGTGGGGTTGGAAACCCACCGGAATGTACGTAACTGAAAAGTGTTTTGAGGACTGATAGTTACGTCGTTTGTTTGGATATGTATTTCGATGTCTTTACGCATTATGTTGAAACATTGATAATTTGGTATCTAAATCCATCAACCTTGGTAATCAGCACCATTAAAGAGTCACCTGGCCCCATTTTATAATCCGTGCTACTTTCATTCGCACTATATATGCCTTTCAACGTAATAGGCAAAGAGCCTTCTCTTACTCTAAAAATCACCACTGTTGCAAAATCGTTTGGCAGTGACGAAAGCCCGAATTTTGAGGCAATTGATGCTTCAGACGGTAATTCGACGGTAGTCCCTGAGTACCCAGATTGATTGTAGTACATAAGAACAATATTCCGTTGAGAAAAGTCGATAGAATATGTTCCACCGCTAAAAGTCAATATAGCAGCTTTAGTGTTAATAAAAGCTGGGGCCATCAAAGCGGCATTAGAATGAATGCCGTAATTTTTGGTACCGCCCGTCACATCAATAAATAAACCATAATTGGCTTGGTCGAAACCATAATCACCCCAAGTGTTTGGTGCTTGATTCACAATTCGACCAACAGCTGTAAAGGCTCCTCCAGCTGTTGCTGGAATTACATCATTTCCAAACATGACATATCCTTTACTGCCTCCAACTTTGAAGAAGTCTTTGTAGATAGATAGGCTTGCCCACTCCGCTGTTGTTCCAGAACTTGAAGCAGAAGACTCAACGCCAATATGTCCAGAGGAGATAGTAAAACCAGCAATGCTGCCGCTGGTTGCAACTATTTTGCCATTGAAAGAGGTATTGCCATCTTTATCCCAACTGATATTGTTGTTAGCCAAATATCCACTACCATCTTTATTCAATGCCCATGCCTCACCATTCGACAAAATCACATCTGCCGAAATCTTGGTAGCATCAATGGTGCCAGCAATAATCTGGTCTGCCCTAAGCGTGCCTGTATAGATGCCATGTGCATCAATAGTAGTTGTTACCTTGTCTGAAGATGTAGCATCAAAAACCGTAGCATACGCCACACACCACACAACACTTTCTGCAAAGTCACCTGCGGATTCTTTTTCACGCTTGATTCCTGTAGCAAATTCGTCTTCACCTGCCACGCCTGTAAAACCATCGCCACATTTTAGAGCAAAGTGATTGATAGTGCTAAACGTACCGGTTGTGCCACACGTCACAACACAGATATATTCGGTATATTCGCCTGTTCCATTCTGAGATGTAACCCATTTGGTTTTGGCTCCATTGCCATAGGAGTTATGGTAGTTTTCAATTTTCCACCCAACAGGTATTTTCGCTACAATCTTTACAACGAACTTGCCATTTGCCCTGGATTTGTTTGCAAACAGGAATCCACCCAACCTAAAATCTGAATTAGTTACCCAGCGTGTATTGGTGAATTGCACCACTTGTTGCGTGCTATTGGGGGCGGTGGCATCTGGCACTAAAGCCCTGGACGTGTTGATATATTGTTTACCAAGAATGCTGTCAGAACCACACAAATTGAGCCAGCCTAATGAAATACTGTCATCATCGTAGGCTTCTGCCTTTAGCCAAGCATCCTCGCCTGTGTACGAAATGCGAACTGTATCGCTTTCTACAGTGTCAGTAATAGGCCCACGCAAATTTGTTGTGGTCTCAGTGTTGGTTTGTACCGACCCTGTAAATACAGTTGTAATTGTGCCATCTGAATGTATTAAATCCACACGAGTGACACAAGCATTGCCCTTTAACAGTAATCCAAAATCACGCATGGCAATTGCTAATTGTGAAGCACTAAAGGTACAATAATCAAACGAGCCATACGCATATATCGCTGTGCCATTCTTCTTATCTTTGGTAAACTCTGGGTCACGATATAGCATCTGTCCAAATGCTATCATCTGAGCCACAGAAGCACTCTCCTGGGCAGCATCAATTCCACTTTGCCAATTCAACGATACCGATGAGCCAAATGTGACATTGCCATTACTATCCCAACTGATATTGCCGCCGGCAACCGCTCCCGAACCATCGTTTTCAAACCTCCATTTGTAACCACGCAAACCGGTAGGACCAAGCGTAATTTGACCAGAGCTGGTATATCCAGATGTTACAGCTTCACCTGTGTAAAGCGTCTCAGCATCAAATCTCCACCCGGCAATATAGCTAACACCTCCACTCTTAATCTTAAAGAGCCGTGTGCCTTCCGAATTGTATGCAGCAAAGTCTGCGCTATCGGGCTTCACTTTCATGTAAATACCACCCCAACTATCAATGAAGTCTTCCAATGATGATGAGGCGAAAGTGTTAAACTTAGCATTGGTAGCAGCAGACATATACAAGCCAACCGATGTGTCATCAGAAGTAAGCGCAACCTTATCGGTTGATAGACGGCGTTCATTTAACTTCCAACCCACAATCTCGCCTCCGTTATCAGCGGCAGAGAAAGTGATTTTACCGCCCATAAACGAAACATCGCCACTGGAGTCAATATACCATTTGATACCTCGTAATCCAGTGGAGCCGATAGTGATGCCGTCAGTTGAATATCCACTTGTAGTATTGTTCTTTGTGCCGGACCATATTGCTTCATTGTCGAATTTCCATCCGGCAATATAATTGGTGGAACCGGCGTGAAATACCATATTGTCACCGCCAGGTCCGTATGCAATGAAGCCAAAATTATTGCTGGAAGAGTAATATAAAGCCGCACCTCCATAGCCTCGCATCCAGCCAAAATGATTGTCTCCCCATTCGCTACCTGTGGGAATGCTCTGAACATTGGCAATAGCGATGTACTTACCTGAAGCTGAAATTCCAATAGGCGTATTGTAAAGACAGCCTTCTTCAATTGTCCAACCGCCAATTTGTCCTTCCTTAGAGGTTATTTTTCCTGTGAACTCGGCATCTCCGTTTGCAAAGAAACGTACATTCTCCATAGCAAAGCTGGCTTCTCCACCCTCAGTGATTCGCCAAATAGAATCGCCCTCGTCATTGATAGCACGAATTTCTCCGTTGCTGAGGATTTGCAAATTGCCGTTTTTGCTGCGAATGCCGTATGAATCAATGACCCATCCTCCTATCATGCCGCCCGTGCCATTCAGATGGAATATCTCTTCACTATTGAGATAGCCATAGACACCGGTGCTTTCAGTGTCGGGACCAATATATACACCTGTCAATCCAGGAACGCTCATTATGCTATCTTTGGCATTTGTACCCCCTTCCCCATATTCGGCATACTCATCTTTTTTGCCAATGAAGATTTTGGGAGTCATAATGTAAGTTCCACCTATTTTGGTTTTGCCTCCCTCCCAATCTTGGATCCAATCAAGCATGGTACTTTCACGGACTACGGTATATGAAAACTGGATGGTGGTTGCATAGCCATCATCTGTAGTGATACGAAATTGTAGCGTACCTTCCAGTGAATTTGTCGGGATGCTTGTCAACACGATACGATAGCTGGTACGATTAGTGTTCTCTATGGTAAAGTTGATATTGCTACCATCATCTACCACAGGAGCACAATCAAATGCCATGACCTTATCACCACGGAGTACAGTAACGGTAGTATGAGCCTCACTAAGTTGTGGGTTGCTACCATCAAAGTCCGCATGGATAACACATGACTGCTTAGAGAGCGACACTGTATAAGCATCGTTCACCGTATCGAGTGTAATTGAGCCTTTTGCGATATATCCCATATTTCTATTTAGTCTTTATAACGAATAGTCGGATAACAACTTTTACGTTTGCTATCCGACTTACTTTTAGAGCTTGATAATGATTGGTTCTGGATAATCCGCTGTGATGTCAAATCTCTGTAATGCCTCCAAATCATTGATTTTTCTACAATTTTCAATACCCACCAAATGCCGCTGTGTGATTGAGTAACATTGCAAGGCGTATTGTTCTATTTGACTCAGTAATGCCAGAGCGTTTTGGGCTGTCCCAACATCAACTGGAATGCTGCCAAGCCATAACTGGGGAATTTCCCCATCTGCCCACTGTTCGCTCAGACGATACATATTGGCCAGTCCTACACGTGTGTTCTTATCCAACCAGCATTTCTGACCATCGAACAAGAAACTATTTACGTTGTCACTCACATCATAAGCAGCAACCTGGAAGGAACGCAGTGCGGCCCACGCATCTATATTGTCAAATACGCCAAAAGTGCGCATCAAAGTGCATAATTCATCTTCTGACGCTTGCAATATGAACTCTTTAGACATGGAGGCTATCAATTCCTGTATGTCTAAAGACATCAGCTCAAAACGACATATACAACCTGTATAAGCACACTCCTGTTCGTCCCCTGAGTACTCTTTCACTCCAAAAGTAACGAACACTACATATTTGCCGCGTCTATTGGCTCCAACCAATACAGTACAGGGCTTTGTATCGAAATAATTACGTGTCATAATTCAATGCTCTTTATTTATAAATAGGTCTGTATTTTCGTCTCAGTTTAATCTTTTGGTATTTGGAACTCCGATAATAGTATTTTTGACACTGCTGTACAAATTCATGCAACATCTTTCGACGATATTTGTAAGTACATCGTCCTTTGCAAAAGCCCAAGTAAGAGTTAAGGGTATCACGAATATGGTCCAATTCTGCCAATGTGATTTCATTTTCAGGCTTCTGGAGATATTTGATGAATCCATGTATGCGTTCTTCAAAGCGGCCAAGGGTGCGATTACTAAGATACAGTCGATTGTTATGAATGTATGTACCTACAAACATCGTTCCGTGATTAGCCGGCTGGATGTATCGCTTGTCTTTGTGTAGTTGCAGTCCCATCTCTTCCAACTTATCCTCACATTCCTTAACCAGAGACATTAGGAATTTCTGATCGTTGCAAACAATCACAAAGTCATCCACAAAACGATTGTACGACCATTTGAACTTCTTTCTTCTACGCCTTACGAAACGTTTATGCTCCTTTAACTTAGTGATAACAAATAGGTCAAACTCAGCCATATAGAAGTTTGCGAATTGCTGAGTGGTAAGATTTCCAATAGGCATACCCTTTCCTTCTCCGCATCGAAACAATGATTTATTGGGTGCAAGCCCTAACCAATCATTAGGATTGGAGTTAAGCATACAATTCTGTTCTGGGCGGTGCATAATAACTACTTCTGTCACCCATAATAGCAGGTCTTTGTCTTTACCTACATATTTTTGCTCGATAAATTCCAGTACTTTGTCACACAAACGCCGCTGTGGTATAGACATGAAGAAACCAACAAGATCGCCCTTAAATATGGTTGCTTCTTGCTGGTAGTTGCCGGTCACGTGCTTGATTCCTTGCTCTACAGACTCAACTGCGGTTTTCGTACCAAAGTTTTTTCTGCAATTGTGCGTAACATTGCCCTGCTCATTGAATAATTGCTCAAACAAAGGCTCTAAACGAAGAATGATCCAATGATGAACGATACGGTCACGAAAAGCAGCTGCGAACACCTCTCGTAGTTTTGGGTATTTGACAAGAAAACAGGTAGAAACATCTGGAGTGTACGTGCGAGAGGCCAATTCATCCGTTAAAACATCAAGATCCTCATCGGCGCAAGGGATGTAGTCCAGACATTGCCTACTACTCGACTTGCCTTTTAGACAATCTTTATAAGCAAACTTTATACTCCCTCTAAGCAATAACCAATCTGTATCATGCGCTACAGCAGGCCGAACAACGTTGTTGTTGTTCTTGTTGTTGTTGTTGG
>JBJEAY010000659.1:0-6220 GCA_051869575.1 Prevotella sp.
CTGTGAGAATGGTCATAGAAGGAGTGAGAACCATCCTCTCTCGGTGCAAGTTCATCGACGACAAGTGGAACGACAAGTTCGAGTTGACAGAAGATGTCATTGCCACCATCAAGGAACAGGTAGAGGAGCAGACGAATGATGAGTTATTTTAGTATTCACCATAAAAGTAATTGAAGTATGGAATTTTTCAAGACGATTGCAGATTTCCTGCAGGACGGCCAGCAACTTCAGATGGCCATCAGAAAGAGCGGCGAAAGCATAGCCGTTAGTATTTTACCAGACAACCGCGGTGTTAAGGACAAGGCAGTAGAGAACATTACTCCGCTGGTCATGAGTGGCACACCTGCCGACTTCGAGGAGGGCTTCGCTGACGCTCTCAAGCCGCTGGCAGAAGCGCAGGGCCTGGTAGCCAAAATCAAGGAGTTCGAGGAGAACACCGAGAAAGCCAAGAGAGAATCGGAAATGGCGAAGAAACTCAAGGATGAAGCAGCCAAGCAGAAGAAAGTGTTTAACGACCTCATCGCCCTTGCCCGTAAAAACAAGGACGAGCACAAGTTCAAGGATGCCAGTACGGTGCTGGCTAAAGCGCAGGCACTCCCTGCTGCTGAAAAGGCCATCATCGACAAAGTGAGGAAAGAGATTGACGTTGCCAGCGGTGTCGGCAATATGTTCGGTCTCGAGGAGGATATGTCTGACGGACAGAACATATCCACATCTGCCAAGCTGGAGAAGAAAGAAGAGAAGTCCAACGCTGACGCTGCTTTCAAGGAAGCAATGGAACTGCCAGAGTACGATAACGATGAGTCTAACGAAAACGAAGAGGAGGAGTAGGATATGGCACTGAACGTAACTGGAATGAAGAGAGTGTTTAAGTTCGGCAGTCGGGAGTTGGAAGACCCGAACAAGAATATGACTCCTGACGAGGTAATGCAGTTCTACTCGGCCACCTATCCAGAGCTGACAACGAGCAATGTTCACGGGCCGAAGATGGAAGTCGATAAGGCCGTCTATGAGTTCAAAACGACAGTCGGAACGAAAGGATGAGCAAGCTATGCAAAGAGCAGCTATCAGAATTTCACAAGGTCCTGTACGAAGTGGTTTCATCACTCCAAAGGTCAGAATACAGAGCAAGAGAGGGGCAGTCCGAAAGGCTGCTCCCTCCATCGGCTCCCCTGCTTTTCTGACTCAGAAGATAGCAGATATTCGGCCATCAGAGGAGAAAGGACTGAGTAGGCTTGGCATTGACATTCATCGGAGCTATGAGCATCTTCAATCATGCTGCAAGAGGTTTCTGAAGTTCGTCGGGCAATCCTACGACTTCGAGTGCAAGCCGGAGTGGTCAAAGGGTCAGTCCATTGGCGAACTGATAGATTGGTTTGAGAAGAAGATTAAACCCCTCGGACTTGAGTTCTTCGTCGGCAAGAAATCACCCAATGGAGATGAGGTCGATGTCCTGGAGTGTGCAGTCTATCGCTACGGCTACGAGTTAAGCGATAGAATCGTGGTTATGTATGTCAGCCCTGCAAGGTATCTGTCAACGAAAAGCGCAGAGTTCTTCAAGCGGTTCATGAAGTTCTTAAGCCAATCCACCCACATTCCGCTTGGTGTCATTGACAACAGTGAGAACTTCTATATCGATGCAGTCTTGAGTATGTATGAAGATGATCCGTTCTACGACGAATATGATGAAGATGCCAAAGAACTCAAGGAGATAGCAGCCAAGTACAAGCAGGATGGCGAGTTTTGGAACTTGTTTGACGAGATACATTGCTTGCCACCACAGAACGAGATGCTGCTGTATGAGCAGATGAATAAGTATCGCAAGGAGTGTCCGGACAATGAAGTAGAGCTGATAGAGTGCCTAATGGAAGGGTTGTCTATTGTCAAGGATATGAATAGCTATTGGTTTGATTTCAACCCAGAAGATGATGGCCTGCCCGATGCCTATGGAAAAGTAGATGGCGAAGGGTGGGCCAGCTGCGTCTTTGCGTCGGCCATTCTCTACTCGGAGCAAGATAGTATTTGTGAAAGACTGCTGGACTGTGTGAACAACGATGTAGACTCAGGCATAGAGATGTCTGGGTGGAACATTCATCAATACCTATCACCGCAAATGCGCAAGGCCGACATCATGGACTTTATGAGGTGTAAAGACCGTGTTGCGGACTTCGACAAATGGTTAAGAGATTTTTATAATAACATTGAAGATTTCGACAAGTATGGGAAATCTTAGTAATCTATTGAACAGCAAGTTAGAAGCAACGGACGCTTTTGTGTTCTACAAGAGCACATTGAGCGACAAAGGCTCATACGTGGAGCATCGTCCAATCAGGAATGGTGTCATGGGTGCAGGCGCTCCTTTGGAAGTCAGCGTACTCGCAAAGATAATGAAATCCGTTGACAAGTTTTCCCATGACACGACGATGATGGTTACGCTGCATGGCGAGATACCGAACAATCTCCTATATGCCAGTTCGAGCATAGACAGCTATCGGCTCGTCTGGTACAGAAAGCCGGAGAAACGTATGATGTACTTCGTGGAAGATTTGGGTATACCCAATGGCGAAATGGAGATACCTGGCCTTGTCTATGCTACTGACGGACGAGTACTGAGCGTGTATGCCTACAAGGGCAGCAAGCCGAAGAAGGTGTTGTTTCATGCGCCATTCTTCAACGTGGGCGACCATGTGTGTCTTGGAAGCGCAAAGATGCAGAAGCCGAAGAAGCAGACCTATAAGAACTGGATGCAGTATTGGGAAGATATGTTTTGGAAGTCAGAGTTTGCGCATATCCTCGGAGCCAATCCTATAAACGGCAACCTATCAATCATAACCAAGGAGTGCATAACGAGCCATAAGCCCTTTCCTACGGCCCTACTGAAGCGCTCCAAAATAACACTACAAAGGCTATATGAACTATAAGCATTTCGTGCATAACTATATGCTGAACCCACAGCATCAGCTGACCGTGAATGTCATTGGCGCAGGTGGAACGGGGTCGCAGGTGCTCACGGCACTTGGTAGAATGAATTTTGCACTTGTGGCTTTGGGGCATCCAGGACTGCAAGTGACGGTGTATGACGCAGACATCGTAACACCTGCCAACTATGGAAGGCAGTTGTTCGCACCGCAAGAGGTGGGGTTGAACAAGGCAGATGTACTGGTCACGAAACTCAATATGTTCTTTGGTACTGCATGGGCGAGTGTTCCAGAAATGTACGGAGAGCAAAGCAATCGATCAAACATTACCATTTCTTGCGTTGACACGGCCAAGGCAAGGCTGGAGATAGAGAAGAGCTTAGCAAAGGAGAGTGGTGACCGATACGGAGATATTTACAAGGCGTTCTATTGGCTTGACTATGGCAACACCCTCAATTCGGGGCAGGTGGTGTTAGGCTCGGTATTCGAGATAGAGCAACCCAAGAAGAAGCGCAGTTGCGTTGGCAAGTTGAAGTGCATAACAGATGTGTTTGACTTGACCAAGGTCAGCGAGAAAGACAGCGGTCCAAGCTGCTCACTTGCGGAAGCGTTGAGCAAGCAGGACTTGTTCATCAACTCCACCCTTGCCAATGTCGGCATGGCTCTTCTTTGGAAGATGTTCACGAAAGGGGTGCTTGATACGCAGGGAGCATTTGTAAACCTTGAAACGATGAAAGTGAACCCGATAAAGATAGAGAGTGATAAAAGGAGTAAGTGTTAAATAAATCTTAAATTAAGTATTTTCTCGGGCAAATATGCGTTTATTTCAAGCATATTTTGTACCTTTGCATAATAAAACAATAACAAAGATGAAGATTTATACGAGTTACTTCGCCAATTCAAGGACTTTGAACAAGGCCGGTATCATGCAAGTCAGCATTGCACGATACTCGCCAAAGTGGTTCTACGGCCCACGATATACAGATGTTGCACCTACTGGGTACATGCTCAGCAGCGTGTGCAGCCATGAGGAATACCTCAGAAAGTACGATGAGATTTTGAAGAATCTCAATCCTCAGAACGTGATTGCAGCGATAGATAGGATAGCACAAGGCAAGGACGTTGCTCTCTGCTGCTATGAGAAGCCTGGCGATTTCTGCCATCGCCACCTCCTATCCGAATGGCTCAGGAAGAATGGCTACGAAGTCAAGGAATGGAAGCCGGAGGATAAGAATGGACAGACTCAACAGCTATCGTTGTTTGATTAGCAGTAAGTCATACGATTGATAGGTTAATTGATTATGTACTCATGCCGTCTGTGAAGATACGCAGGTTTTGGATGGATAGCTCAGAGGTTAGAGCACCTGTCTGTTAAACAGGAAGTCGTAGGTTCGAGCCCTTCTCCATCCGCAGGTTGAAGTTACAGTAGGGGCCTTGTGTATTCAAGGTGAGTAAAAGGAAGTTAGATGTTGATGCTAACAAGTATGCAGGTTCGAGTCCTGCCTGTAGCGAATACTTAGCAGTTAGCTCAGTTGGTAGAGCGCCCGATAGATAATCGGGAGGTCATTGGTTCGAGTCCCTTACTGCGAAACGCGGGAATAGCCCAGTTGGTAGAGCGTTATCTTCCCAAGATAAAGGCCGGAGGTTCGAGTCCTCATTTCCGCTCAGAGATAGTATTTAGTCGTAGAGGAAACTCCCCAATAAACACGAAACGGCAAGAGGGTGCGAATCCCTCGACATCGCAGGGTAGAGCAGATGGTAGCTCGACTGGCTCATAACCAGTAGGTCGCAAGGTTCGAGTCCTGCCCCTGCAACAAATCAGAAATGTTTTTGAAATGAAAGTTGCAGTTATTGGAACAGGAAATGTTGGTGTCGCCATAGCGGCAGACCTTTCAATACAAGGCCATGAGGTGTCATTGATAAAATCATCTTCAACCAAATCGGAAACATATGACAGATTATTGAAGAATGCAAACCACGTTTGGCTGAAGGAGAACGGAGAGTATAAGGGAACATATATATCGAGAGTGTCGAACATGCTTTGCGATATTGAGAACGCCGAAGTAGTAATCGTCACCATACAGAGCATCTACCATGATGAGTTGTATAAGAACATCTGCAAGTACCTACGTGGAGAACAGGTCGTTCTTGTCATTTGCAGTTACCTTTCCTCATTCTACCTTGCAAAGTATTGTCAAGAGTTGCCATCGCTAGCCGAGGCTACTGGCCCATACCTTGAAGGACGTGTGGAGTTGGAGGACAAGCCGAATGAGGTAGTGTTCCGTGTCGGCTGCAGGCTCACCAACAGCCCTCTGAGCGTGTTCCATGAGCATCGCAGAAAAGAAACCATGGAGAAGCTGAAATCCCTGTATGTTGGTCTGAATGACAGCCTCTCGGTTATCGAGTCAGCCTTGCTAAACCCTAACTTGGTGATACATACGGTAGGATCTGTCATGAGCATCCCTCGCATCGAATACAGCGATGGTAACTTCTGCATGTATCGAGAGTCTTACAGCCACAAGAATACAGCTACTCTAAGAGTGATGTTCAAACTGGATGAGGAGAAGAAGAATGTGCTTGAATCACTCGGTGGTCGTCGCATTGACATCTTGGAGGCTGGAGGCTTCCTCAAAGGCATGGATAGTTTCTATGAGTATTCCGAGTCTGAGGATAGAGCCATCAGCCCCACCTCCATCCGTTCGAGATACATCACGGAGGACGTGTCGCAGGGCCTTGTTCTGCTGGAAAGTATTGCTATTCATCTTGGCATTGATGTGCCTGTCACCACATCACTCATAGACCTCGCTGGAGCAGCGCTTGGTGTCGATTTCAGATATGAAGGCAGAAGCATATACTCACTGGGTGCCGCGTATTTTATTGACCATCTAACTGGAAGAAAGTATGGATGCCAATAGCGACCTCAGAACAAGGACCTTCGGCATAGAGATTGAAATGTGCAATCTCGACCGGCAGTTGGTTAAGCTGCCGGATGGTTACTCCTGGAGTAAGGAGGAGGAAATCGTGAATACCGATGGGTCGAGTAACAAGCGATTTGGTGGAGAGGTTAACACCCCTCCACTCAATGTTTGTAGCCTAAAGGACTTGCATAGCCTTAAAGCCACATACGACTCGATGCGTGAGGCTGGCGGTGTGATAAAGTGGACCACATATACTCACGTTCACATCTATGCAGGTGATCTGTCCGTCGAGCAGATAAAGAAGGTATGGCTGCTCTTCTACATCTGCTATCCGTGGTGGAAGAGATACACGAAGCTCTCCGACTGGGATGAGAAGATATTAGA